>JAZBOI010000274.1:0-21308 GCA_036351095.1 Bacteroidales bacterium
CTGTTCTGGCCAATTCTTTCCTTATGTCAACAGTATTCTGGCTGGCTTCGGTAATATATAAAAAATCATCTTCTTTCCTTGGCTATGTAAGCCTCCTGACCTTCTGGATCATAATGGAGCATCTTAACTCAAGGCTGCTTATTCTTACACCCTGGCTCAATCTTGGAAATACACTGGGAAACGATGTTGCATTCATCCAGTGGTATGATATAACAGGTGTTGCAGGGGGAACACTGTGGATAGTCCTGTTTAACATTGCGCTTTATTTTACTTTTTCAGCTCTCAGGGAAGAAAAAGATTACCTGGCGAAACGGCTTGTTATACTGCTGTTATTGTTCTTAATTCCTGCAGGATATTCATTGTTGAAATATTACAGAACCTATATACCTGCCGGCAGTACGGATATACTTATTGTGCAGCCAAATATAGACCCGCATTCCGAAAAATTCGGTTCTTATTCCTTTGAAATGCAGCTTGAGAAAATGCTGGACATGGCAGATGAAAATATCAGTGGCGGAACTGAATGGGTAATATTTCCGGAGACAGCCATCGATGATCCTTTCTACGAGGAAGATGTTTATGAAAACAAATATTATCTCATGATAGATTCCCTCCTGAGTAATTACGGGGGTGTCAGCCTGATTACGGGCGCCACCACGATGAAATCATTGCAGGTTAATGACATTCAAGCTGCAGGCCCGGCTGGCAGTGATGAAAAAAGGGGCAAGCAATTTGAAGTGTATAACACGGCCATGAAGATAAGCCCGGGAGAAGATGTAGCTTTCTATCATAAATCAAAGCTTGTCCCGGGGATAGAGAAAAAGATCAGGAGCCTGCCCGCGCTTATAGAGGAAAAGATAATACCTGATCTGGGTGGCACCATGACCGGTTATGGTACACAGGATGAGCGAACGGTCTTTTATGATCCCGACAGCCTGGTAAGGATAGCACCGGTGATATGCTATGAATCGGTGTATGGCGACTTCATTACTGGCTATATCAGGAATGGCTCAAACCTCATTGTTATAATTACCAATGATGGCTGGTGGAAGAACACAGCGGGCTACAGGCAGCACTTAATGTTTGCCAGGATAAGGGCCATAGAAAACAGGAGGTCTGTGGCCAGGGCGGCCAATACAGGCATATCGTGCTTTATTGACCACAAAGGAAGGATAATAAAAAGGAGCGGCTGGTGGGAAGAAAGTGTCCTTTCACACTCCCCCGGTCTTTATGACAGGATGAGTTTTTATTCCCGGAACGGTGATTTCATATCAAGATACCTGAGCGTCTTTGGCGCATTTATCCTTATAATAACATTTATAGGCGCTCCCCTGAGGCGTTTGCGTGAACCTCAGAATTTCTGATAGCCCTCATCCAGCCACTCGATATATTCCTGGATATCAAGATTAAACCCGACCGGGTCGACGAGAGGCTTCCCGTCGGCATCTGTTATGGCATAGAGAGGCTGTGTATTTGTACCGAACATTTCTATCTCATGGTTCGCATTGATCTGCCCGATTGTTTTCTTAACCTTTCCATCGACTGATGAAGTTATCCATTCACTTTCCGGAAGTTTTGTACGGTCATCACAATACAGGGCCACTATTACAAAATTATTCTGCAGGCGCTTCAGCACTTCGGGATCTGACCACACCTTTGCTTCCATCTCCTTGCAATTACTGCAGGCATGGCCTTTAAAGTCAAGCAGCACAGGCAGGTTTTTCTCCCTGGCACATGCAAGTCCCTGCTCAAGATCAAAATATCCCCTGAGCCCGTATGGCAGTTCAAACTTATCAGCATATTTGGGTTCCTGGCACAGCTCACCTGCACCCCCGGAAAATTCTCCGGGTGTGCCGACAGTAAGCTGGGGTTTACTTTTGCCAAGATCAAAAGTGGCAGTGGATTTTGGAGGGAGAAGACCGGATATACCTTTCAGTGGGGCCCCGAACATACCGGGAACAAGGTATACGGCAAAGGAGAATACAGCTATGATAAGGAAGAAGCGGAATAGTCCAATATGCTTCAGTTCACTGTCGTGGGCAAACCTGATCTTACCCATAAGGTAAAGACCAAGCAGGAAGAATAGCACTATCCATATTGCCAGGTATACATCCCTGCTAATAATCTTAAGTCCGTACACCGTATCAATGGTCGACAGGAATTTCATACTGAAGGCAAGCATTATAAAGCCCAGTGTTACCTTAACAGCATTAAGCCATCCACCCGATTTGGGCAGCTTGCTCATTACGGAAGGGAAAAGAGCAAAAAGGAAGAAAGGGATGGCAAATCCAAGTCCAAAGCCGAACATCCCCACTGTTGGTCGCAGCACATCCCCACTGGCTGCTTCAACGAGTAATGCTCCCACTATCGGGCCGGTACACGCAAATGAAACCAGTACCGTGGTTAAGCCAAGGAAGAAGGCTGCCAGCATACCCCCCCTGTCTACTTTTGAATCGGCTGTGCTGACCCACCTGTTGGGCAATACAATCTCGTAGGCACCGAAGAAAGAGGCTGCAAATACAACAAAAAGTGTAAAAAACAATATGTTTGGTATCCAGTGTGTGCTGAGTGTGCTGGCAAAGCCTGCACCTGCACTTGTCAGAGACACTATTATTCCCAGCGAAGAATATATCAGTACTATTGAAAGAGCAAAGATCAAAGCCTTAATGAATGATTTTGCCCTGTTTTCAGATCCCTGTGAGAAAAAGGCAACAGTCATAGGGATCATGGGAAACACACATGGAGTGAGAATGGCAGCTATGCCAAGGGCAAAGGACACCAGGAGGAGACCTGTAAGACCTCTTCTTTCATCAGCACCCCCGGGTAAGGCATCGTCAGCTGCTGCGCTGACAAGTTCTGTTTTTTCCTGCCCTGAAATATTTATGGTAAATTCCACATCCTGGGGAGGTGAACACCTTTCATCATCACAGGCCATGTAGGTAAGATATCCGCTGACAGTGAAATTATCACTGGCAGAGCTTATTGTCTGCCTGAATTCAGCTACATCACTGAAATATTTTATTTCCATCTCGAAGGCCTGGTCCCAGACAATCTCACCCTCATCCATCTCCCGTGTTTCACCTGTGAGCTCATAATCTTCTGACGCATTAAAAGTAAAACTGGTTGGTATTGGTCCACCATCAGGAAGGTGCATGGAATAAAGATGTGATTTCTCTTCTATGGTGGCCGTAAAAATCAGATCGTAAGTTTCATCACCCGTCTTTTCATAAGAAAAGGCCCAGTCAACGGGGTCATATATCTGTGTGAAAGATGAGAGTGATATAAGGAAAAATATTGTTGTTAAAGAAAATCTACTGATCATCTGCATTGTATTTTAATTTTCTTTTGTTAAAATTTTACTTAGCTAGATATATAACAAAGAATATTCATTTATGTTAAGACAAAGATATGCTATGAATGGGTGATATAAATTTTGAAGATCATTACCCGAGGTCTATCTCGTCACCGAATTTATCGGCAAACCTGTATTCGAGGAAATGAAATGAGTTTATGGCTCTTACTTCAATTTTGCATTTGTTCCTTTTGGCCATTTTACGATACTCAGGCCTCAGTCCCTTGGTAAGATAAGCTGCCACAAAGGGATGTACCCTGAGGATGAAACTTTTTGTTTTGACCTTCTCCAGTATGGATCTGAGATCTTCCTCGATCTTTTCTATATATAAAAGAGAAGGACCTATCTTACCCGTTCCGTTGCAGGTAGGACATTTTTCCTCAACACTGATATTCATCTCCGGCCTTACCCGCTGCCTGGTAATCTGCATCAGGCCATATTTACTTAGTGGCAATATGTTATGCTTGGTACGATCGTCAGCCATTATTTCTTTCATGGTGTCAAACAACTTTTGCCTGTGTTCGTTTGACAGCATATCAATAAAATCAATGACTATTATACCTCCCATATCTCTTAACCTGAGCTGCCTGGCAATTTCCCGGGCAGCCTCAAGGTTAACCTGCAGGGCGTTTGTTTCCTGGTCGGATCCGGCTTTTGACCTGTTGCCACTGTTAACATCTATAACATGCAATGCTTCGGTATGTTCTATAATAAGATATGATCCATGCTTAAATGAAACAGTCTTACCAAAAAGAGTTTTTATTTGTTTTGTAACACCGAAATGATCAAAAATGGGGCTCTCCCCCTTATAAATCCTGACAATTTTTTCCTTATCAGGAGCTATTTCCCTGACGTACTGTTTTATTTCAGCAGCAAGAACCTGGTCGTTAACAGTAATACTGGTAAAGCTAACATTCAGTATATCACGAATTATCGCGTTTGTCAGGTTCAGTTCCCGTACAAAAAGACGGGGTTTGGCAACATCCTTATGCAGGTCGTTAAAAGCTTTCTCGAAACGTTCAACCAGGTCGCGCAATTCAGCATCCAGCGTGGCTACCTTTTTCCCTTCGGCCACGGTTCTGATAATCACACCGAAATTTTTTGGCTTAATACTCTGTATAAGAGCCTTTAACCTGTTCTTCTCCTCAGCACTTTCTATCTTGGCTGAAACGGATACCTTATCAGAAAAGGGCAACAAAACAAGGTTTCTTCCTGCAATGGAGATTTCCGAACTCAGTCGCGGACCCTTTGTTGAAATTGGTTCTTTGGTAACCTGTACGATGACTGTCTGCCCGCTTTTGAGCACATCTGATATTTTTCCTTCCTTATATATGTCCGGTTCATTCTTGAATTTATGAACAGGTATTATCTTGCCTTTTCTTTTAATAGCCAGTTCATAATATTTATGGAGTGACCGGAACTGGGCACCAAGGTCAAGGTAATGAAGAAAAGCGTCGCGCTCGTAACCAACATTTACAAATGCCGCATTCAGACCGGGCATTATTTTTTTCACTTTACCCAGGTAGATATCACCGACAGCAAATTTTATATCTTTCTTTTCCTTGTTAAGTTCAACAAGCTGTTTTTCCTCAAGCAAGGCAATGGATATTTCCTTTGGCCCCGAGTCTATTATTAAATCTTTATTTATCACATTAAGATAATGTAGATCATGTTCATAATATACTAAACCTAAAGATCAGGCAATCTTTAGGTTTAGCATAAATTGTGAACCATATATGGTATATAAGATTATTTCTTCTTCTTGTGCCTGTTCTTCCTCAAACGCTTCTTACGCTTGTGGGTAGCCATCTTATGTCTTTTTCTCTTTTTTCCGCTTGGCATAAATTTAATTACTTAACGTTATTCTTAACCTTGTTAATAAATGACTTTGAAGGTTTGAAAGCCGGAATGAAATGTTCAGGAATAATGATGGTGGTATTCTTGGAAATATTCCTTGCAGTTTTCTTTGCTCTTTTCTTTACTATGAAACTGCCAAAACCCCTCAAATATACATTATTACCATCAACCATTGAATCTTTTACCGAATCCATGAACTCTTCAACAGTTCTCTGTACAGTTACCTTTTCTATACCGGTCTTTTTGGCAATTTCGTTAACGATGTCTGCTTTAGTCATTTTAATTAGTTTTAATTCAACAATTTATATGTTTTGATTTTTTCAAAATTCACAAATGCAAATGTAAAATATTATTTTCTATAAATAAAACACTTAGCCTGTTTTTTTAATTTTTTTATCTCATAACTAGTTGAATTAGTGTTAATATATTAAAAAGAGGTATCAGAAAGGCCTGAAACGGCTTGTTCTCATGCTTCTTTCAAGGCCCGCCACAGATGCAAAAGGGTAAATTATCCCGCATTTTCTGCCAGGCGGTTGTCACAAGCTTTATTTTTACTACCTTTACTGTTTAAATATATTTTATCTTAAACTTAATAAAAATGTCTGTTAACAAGGTTATTTTAGTAGGCAATGTAGGAAAGGATCCCGAGGTGCGTTATATTGACACAAATGTGCCGGTAGCCAGGTTCCCTTTTGCCACGAGTGAGACCTACAGGAGCAGGGATGGGGAGAGAATAACCACAACCGAGTGGCATAATGTTGTTTTATGGAGAGGCCTTGCCGAGGTAGCCGAAAAATTTGTAAAAAAAGGATCCCAGTTGTTTATTGAGGGTAAGATACGTACCCGCTCATATGATGACAGGGACGGTAATAAAAGATATATTACGGAGATTATTGCTGACAACATGCAAATGCTCGGACGGCGTTCCGACAGTCAGTCAACTGATTCCTATGATAATGAATCTTCCTCAAAAGAAAGTGAAGATCGTTCCAGGTCAGAGGACAATGATGCAGCATCAAGGAATGATAATCCCTTCGGTGATGCGGGCAATCCCCCCGAAACCAGTGATGAACCTGATGATCTGCCATTCTAGTGTTAATCAAATGTTTGTCAATTGGATACTATTGAGCCTTTTCAACAGATCTTAATTTTTCATACCATTGCCATTTCAACACCCGTGATCATTGAGCTTGGTGTACTGGTCCTCCTGCTGATATGTTCTGCTTTCATATCCGGTTCAGAAGTGGCATTTTTCTCCCTGGGTCCCGCGAAAATCGATGAGCTCTCAAATAAGCATTCAAGCAGGGCCTCAGCGGCACTCAGGCTGCTTGGAAAACCCGAAGAATTATTAAGCACCATCCTGATAACCAATAATTTCATTAATGTCGCAATAATACTGCTCTCAGCCTACCTCAGTAAACAGCTGTTTGATTTTTCCGAAATTCCACTGCTCGGCTTCCTGCTCACAGTAGCTGCCATTACCTTTATCCTGCTTCTTTTTGGCGAGATAATACCAAAGGTCTATGCCACGAAAGCAAGCCTGCGCTTCGCCCTGCTTATGGCCATACCCCTGAGCATATCTGAAAAGATATTCAGACCACTGAGCATTTTCCTGATTAAATCAACTTCCATCATTAAACGCAGGGCAGCACAGAAAGAACACAGTATAAGCAAGGGAGATCTGTCTGAAGCCATCAGCCTGGCCTCAGGAGAAAACAAGGAAGATGAGAAGATACTCAAGGGAATAGTGAAGTTCGGCAATATAGAAGCAAAGGAGATAATGAGGCCAAGAATAGATATTATGGCCATAGATATAAAAACACCTTTTAAAGATGTTATATCAGGTATTATCGAATCGGGTTATTCACGTATACCGGTATATTCAAATACCTTCGATAATGTGGAAGGCATACTGTATGTAAAAGATATACTTCCCCATTATCATAAACCGGCCAGCTTTAAGTGGCAGTCGCTGCTCAGACCACCCTATTTCGTTCCCGAAGCAAAACGAATAAATGAGCTTATGGAAGAATTCCAGACCAGGAAGATTCATATGGCCATTGTCATAGATGAGTATGGTGGTACCAGCGGGATCATTACACTGGAAGATATCCTTGAGGAGATTGTGGGTGAAATACCCGACGAGCATGATTCAGAAGAGATCTCTTTTGAGAAAATAGAGGATAACATTTACCTCTTTGAGGGAAAGACCCTGCTGAATGATTTTTTCAAGGTAATGGAAATAGAAAATGATCCTTTTTCAGAAGTGAGAGGTGACTCCGACACACTGGCAGGTCTGATACTGGAGCTTATCGGAGAAATACCGGGTCAGGGATTCAGTATTGATTACAAAAATTACCGCTTCCAGATACTTTCGGCTGATAAACGCAGGATTAAAAAACTGAAGGTAGAGATAAGAACATCCGAAGATGAAGAATAGGAAGAATCAAATATTGCTCATTGTTGCGGCATCCATAGCATTGTTAATATATTCATGCGGGGGAAGCACTGTGCCAAAACCACGTGGCCATTTCAGGATAGATCTTCCGGAAAAGAATTATACACGCTTTGATTCGGTCTGCCCCTTCACCTTTGATTACCCGGTATATGGCAGGATAAGCAAAGAACCGGGACTGGATGAATTTTGCTGGTTCAATATTGAATTCCCTGACTACAGGGGTAAATTGCACCTGAGCTATATGGAAATGAGCGATAACCTGCGTTTACTGGCAGAAGATGCACATGAACTGGCATATAAGCATTCGGTTAAAGCTGATGCCATAGAAGAGAAATTATGGATCAACGAAGATAAGAATGTATATGGTATAATATATCTCATCAGTGGTGATGCTGCTTCATCGGTGCAGTTTTTTGTTACTGACAGTCTCAGCCATTACCTCAGGGGTTCCCTTTACTTTGATGCCGTCCCCAACAAGGATTCACTGGCGCCGGTGATCAATTTTTTCAGGGAGGATGTAGTACACCTTATTGAAACACTTGAATGGAAATGATAACTTAATAACATGGCATGTATATCCGAACATCATCTTAATGAGTACACGATGCTGGGTGTCTGGAAAATTGAAGAAGATCTGAAGACCTTAATGTCAATGGTGGAACTGGGGCCTGATGATCTGAAAAAATTCAGGCAGTTCAAAAGTAACTCACGCAAGCTTGAATTTTTGAGTGTCAGGGCCCTCCTGTCCGAATTACTGGGCCCGGAAGCCCGGATCGTCTATAATAAAAACAATAAACCTTTTCTGAAAGACGGGTCTCATTTCATAAGTATCTCCCATTCAAACAAACTAACAGCTTTAATGCTGAGCTCACGTGAAAGGATAGGACTGGACCTTGAATATATGAGTGCGAATATCACAGGCATAGCCAGGAAATTCATAAACGAGAATGAGAAAATTACCCGGAGCTGGAGGCTGAAGAAATATCACCTCTACCTTCACTGGTGTGCTAAAGAAGCCCTGTTTAAGATATGCGACAAGGAAGGCATAAATATGCAGAATAATATTACGATCTATCCTTTTGATGTTAACGAATCAGGTGATATCAGGGGTGAAGTAAAAACTGAACTGATCAACGAGGTATTCGACCTGCAGTATACATGTTATGAAAATTATGCAATAGTCTGGACTAAAAAAGAATATGATGATAAAGAGGCTGAAAAGGCAAAAATGCGTCGCCCTGTTAATGGATCCTGATAATTATGCTCCCGGCGATGCCATAAATATTGAAGGGATTGCATCTCCATACCGGCCTGACTATATTTTTATCGGGGGAAGTCTTACGAGTGTCCATCCCGATGAAATCATAATGAAGGTGAAAGAACAAACTGATATCCCTGTTGTCCTTTTCCCCGGCAGCCTGCTTCAATTAAGCAGCAAGGCTGATATACTGCTGCTTCTCTCTCTTATATCGGGACGTAATCCTGACCTTCTTATCGGGAACCATGTTGTTGCCGCCCCCCATATTAAAAACATGGATATTGAAATCATACCCACTGGCTATATCCTTATCAATTGCGGAGCAAAGACCTCTGTTGAATACATGAGCCAGACAGATGCTATCCCGGCAGCGAAGATTGATATTGCAGTGGCAACAGCCATGGCAGGTGAAATGCTCGGGCTTAAGCTTATCTACCTTGAAGGAGGCAGTGGAGCCACTCACCCGGTACCCGGGGCCATGATACGTGCCGTGAGTGCAGCCCTCGATATTCCACTGGTAGTAGGCGGGGGACTGAGGTCAGCTGACAGTATAAGGGAGGCTTTCAATGCAGGGGCAGATATGCTTGTGCTTGGCAATGGCTGCCAGGACGACCCGGGGCTGCTGCAAACAGCATGCAAGATCAGGGATGGCCTGTAAGCCAAAAAAATATCCCCCTCTGCGTGCAAAGGGGGATATATAGTTAAATAAATAATGCTTTCCGGCTTACCAGTGCCTATTTATCACATTCAAGAACATTCTCAACCTGGTATTTGGCCGCCTCGGTAAATTCGCCATACATGGCATTCTTGTAAGCAGAGCATGCCTGGGCGTTCTGCCCGAGAGCCTGGTGAGACTCACCAAGTCCGAAATATATTTTTGCCTTTTCTTCTGCACCACCTGTTTCCAGTTCAATGGCTTTGTTAAATGAATCAACTGCATCATTCCATTTTTCCTGGTTTTTCTGTGCAAGCCCCAGCTGGTAGTAGGCAATTACATTTGAGTTTCCGAAATCTATACTGTTCTTTAAATGAATTTCAGCCTGTGAATATTCCTGTTCAGCCATTTCCTTCTGGGCTTCCTGGAAATATTGTGTCCTCATCACTTTCTTTATATCACCTGCTGTCCTGTTATCTGTCTCCTGCTCACATACCATAAGGCCCATGTTAGCAGTCTCCTCCATCTTGTCAAGGTCCTGCATTTTATCATATATCAATAGCTTGCCAAGATAGCCTTTAGTATAGGTGGGGTCTCTCTGGAGGGCATCATCATAGAAGGCCAGCGCTTCAGTATAATTACCTTCGTTCATAGCTGCTGAACCCTGTACATTTCTTATGCTCAGTATGGTAGAAAGCGACCTGGATGCACTCCGGTTGTCACCTACTTTTTCAAATCCTTCAATGGATGCGTCCAGCATACCAACCGAACCTTCATAATCTTTTGCCCCGGCAAGTTTCTTTGCCAGTTCATAATGCATTTTTGGAATACGGCTTAAGGCCTGACTCTTTATCTCCTCAGCCTCTTCGCCTCCAAGCTCATCTGCCAGCTTAATAACCGATTCATATGAGCTGATAGCGGCTTCAGGGTTGATCTTTTCCATCTGAACCGCCTGGTTGAAAGATGCTTTAACGTCATTGATGGATGCCTGCCCGTATACGACCGGGCCAATGCCTAAAACAGCAATAAAGAAGAGTGCCTTCAGGCTTTTACTTAATGTTAATCCCATAGTATTTAATTTTAGTTATTTACGCGTTTAAAAGTCATGCAAATATAAAAAAATGAATAAAACATAAAAAGTTATTACTCATATGCAATATTAACCCTACATTCAAAAAACATACCATTACCGGAAAAGTTCATTCAAGGGTTCCCCGATGCAGGCATTCGGAAAAGGCACCCTGCAAAGGGCAGAAAGGGTTGCCGCAAGGTCATTCATATTCACACGCCTTGTAACATTTGCCCTGTTCACTTTCCATCCATACCATACCAGGGGCACATGAGAGTCATATTCATAAACCGAATTATGGTTTGTAACCCGCAAATCATTCTCAACCCAGGCCGGTTCGAGGTTAAGAATAATGTCGCCGCTGCGGAGTGGATCAAAACTATTGCGCATTTTTGCATAATGCCCCCTGGTAAATTCATTATCTGAGATAACGGTAGCGGTAACGGCATTTGAAACACCGGTAAACTGGGTGAGGAACCTGGATGCTATAAGCTGGATATCTGAAAGCTCAAGGCCTGAATCCTCTATGAGTGTCCTGTTAAGGTAAACCTGTTTCTCATAATAAGCCCTTACCCAGTTACCCTGCCCATAGATCACGTTCAGATAACTCTTAAGCAGGGTCATTGCCTGGTTATGCCTGAAGTAGCCTGAGGGAATTTTATTATCGGAAAGTACTGCAGGTATTTCAGCTATACCATGCGCCGAGGTTAGGTAAATAAGAACATTCTTCTTACCCAGCTTATCATTTACATAAGACAGAAAATGCTCAATATCCCTGTCAAGCCTGAGTATGGCATCGGCCATTTCAAGCGAGGAAGGCCCGAAATTATGCCCTATATGATCTGTTGCAGAGAATGTTACTGTGAGGAAATCAGTGATGTCATCCTCGCCAAGAGCCTCCTCCTCAATAAGCCGGATAGCCATATCCGCAGTGTAAGTATCAGAAGCAGGCACTTTTTCAAGCAGTGAATAGTCACGCTTCTTATTAAAAATACCCAGCACTGCACTGCTGCTCATCTTATCCAGGTCATAGGGAAAAACTGACCTCCCGTCAATGCCCATCTCGTATTTATTTGTGTCGGGAAGGCATATATTCTTATAGATGCTTTTATCAAGCAGCATGGTCCATTTACTTTCGAGGTAGGTATCAGCCAGTTTCATGCTGTTAAAATCATTCAGCCATCCTGGCAATGAGTCAAGGTAGTGAGTGCTTGTCATCCATGTTCCGCTAACATTGTCGTACCAGTAAGCAGCATCAGCAGAATGGCCTGATGCCAGTATGGCACTGTGCTCACGAGCACCAACACCAAAAACCCTTGCCCTCCCTCCTGTCGCCAGCTTTAGTTCATCACCAAAAGTGCTGGGTAACATATTAACAGGAGAATGCAGACCCCTTTCGAAGCTACCGCCAACCGGGTTAACACTGTTATCCGAGGTGCAATAAATAATTTCATCCCTTAATGGCTGGTACCAGTTGTCGGCTACAATACCATGATGCCGCGGAACAGTACCTGTGGAAAGTGTGGCATGTGCTGGGGCAGACTGCGTGAGGAAAAAATCATAGGAGGCATTCTTGTAGAAGGTTCCTTCATTAATGAGTTTCTTAAATCCCCCTTCAGTGAACATATCCCAGTATTTGTCTATATAATCGTAACGGAACTGCTCAATCACTATGCCTATAACCAGGGTTGGCCTCTCGGGTGGTATATATGCATTCTGAGCAGATGCCTGCTGCAAGATAAACAGCATTAACAAAAACCCCTTGACTCTTTTCATTTATCGAAATTATTATCCTGCCTTGACCCGGGGGGACTTAACAGGGAATGTAAGTCGCAAAATTAAATGTTTTAAGCTTACATGCAAGGCAGAATATACAAGTGTTAACATGCTTTTAAACAAATCTGCAAGAGGGGTGAAAACCGTAGCGCTCCTGGATGGATCAGCAGCCGGGACAAACAAGGCCTGCTCCTGGGTGGATCAAGCGGCGGAAGGACCCGGGAAGCTCTTTCAGCGCTTTATGAAGCGGCCAATATAATTCTTCCCGCGATTGTCAGAAAGGGATAAAAGGAAATAGCCCGGGGGCAGGTGTGAAATATCGATTTGTATCCTATCATTAACAACCAGGATATCCTGCAAATCCATTACCTTCATTCCTGGATGGCTGTATATGCTTATATTTATCCTGCTGCCCATAAAATTGCCTGTCCCCAGAAATATATGATCTGCAGACGGAACGGGCCATATGTTAAGTTTATTTTCACCGGGATGTTCATCCACCGATGAAGCAAGGCCCATCCTGACAGTGATATATGTTTGCCGGGCATCCTCCACTGTAATGCCGCTTACGATACGGTTAGCATAGCCTGTTGCTGAAACACTCAGATTATAGGTCCCGGGACTGAGCATCCTCACGAATTTTCCTGTCAGGCTGTCCGAATAAACATGTGAGCTGTCACGGTCATGGCCGCTGATAAATATCCTGGCTTTAAGCGGCTCCCCTGTACTGTCATCAACTACCCTGCCGTGTATACCGTAGCAGGCATTCTCAAGGAATGCAAGCAATGACCTGTAATTATAATCCCAGAGCAGCGGCAGCTGTGCTGCCGGTGTTTCCTTTGTATCGTCAAGTTCCACCGTCACCTCCCTGCCCTGCAGTTCATAGCTAACAAAATCCTGCCTGCCACCTATTACCTGGTACCATACCGCACCCCTCACAACACCATCATTGTATGAATCCATGTAAGCGGCTACCGAATGGTTATGCACGGTGTCGGCATATTTACGGGATATATCGTAGAACCACACACTGTCTGCATGGATTTTTGACAGCCACCTGTCCCAGGGGAAATTTACCACCTCATAGCCCGCATGGAAATTGGCGGAAAGCACGAAGTTCCTGTTTCGCATGAAATTGATCATGGCTATATTCTCTACATCGGGAACAATGTTAGGGTTGAGGGGATCAGGGAAATTCCTGTTCAGGTCGGTTCCATTGGCATTGAACCTTGTAGGGTAGCTTATGGTATCGCCAAAATTATAGGTTCCATCCGGGTTTGACAGGGGATTAATCCAGATTTCCAGGCTGTCGACAAGGACCTGTTCCAGTCCCCCGTTAGCAGCATTCTTCAACAGGTGTTCGGCAAAGCGCAGCATCAGCACAAAGCCCTGCAGTTCATCCCCGTGCATATTTGAAGTATAGAACACTTCCGGTTCATCTTCATCCTGGTGAACATTATCCGATATCTTCAGCGCCAGGATAAGCCTGCCCCCGACACTCTCACCAATGGTATCAACCCTGCACAGTAAAGGATAATCGGCAGCCAGCTTATGCACAATGGTGTCGTATTGCCCATAGGTGGGGTAAAGATCCCAGTTCATTGCTTCTTCTGCCGATGTGGCTGATTCAACTGATTTGCCGTCATCACGCTCAATTAACTTATAAGTAAGACCCAGGTTAAGGAAACCGGAAATATCAGTAGCTGACAGAACGCAGTATACCATGCCGTCCTTCACTGTTGAAACAGGTACAAGCCTCCCTATATCAGTAAGTTCCCGGTAACCCGGGTATGCAAAAGAAACCTCTGCCTGTCCGAATCTGCTTACCTCTTCAAGAAGCTTTTCATACCGCTCCCCCTGCTGGCCGAATGAAACCAGAGCAATGCCTGTGAGAAAAAAACTTATTACTAACTTCCTATACAGCATGTGCGCTTGCAAACATTGATACTGATATTGAGAGAAAAAATCTATTACCAACTTCCTATATAGCATCTGCGGTCGTAAAACATTAAACCTGACATCGTGAGCAAGATACTTATTACTTATCAGGGATACGATAGTCTAAACATTGAACCTGATATGCAGTATGTCACCGTCATTTACCACATAATTTTTACCTTCAACAAAGAACCTGCCGGCTTCACGGCATGCATGCTCTGATCCCAGACTGACAAAATCATCATATTTCATCACTTCGGCCCTTATGAAACCCCTCTCCATGTCTGAATGTATCACTCCGGCAGCCTGCGGGGCAGTCATTCCCCTGCGTATGGTCCAGGCCCTTATTTCTTTGGGGCCAACTGTAAAGAATGTTTGCAGGTCAAGCATCCTGTAGGCACTGCGGACGAGCTTATCAACACCCGGTTCTGACAGTCCAGTGTCATTAAGAAATTCAAACCTGTCCTTATCATCGTCCAGCTCCGATATCTCTGCCTCCAGTGCTCCTGCAATAACAAGTATTTCTGCATTACTGCCTGAGAGATGTTCTTTTACCCTGTCAACCAAAACATTGCCATTCACTGCTGATCCGTCATCTACATTGCAAACATAGATAACAGGTTTCATGGTAAGGAGGAAAAGGTCATCAATGTATTTTTTCTCCCCTGGCTTCAAGGTAAAATCACGCACGTTATTCATGCCTTCTATATGATCATTCACCCTGCCGAGCACCTCCATGCCTTTCCTTGCATCTGCATCACCGGATTTTGCCATCTTACCAAGCCTTTCAATCTTCTTCTGCACCGACTCAATATCCTTGACCTGCAATTCAAAATCTATATTCTCAAGGTCACGAACGGGGTCAACCGAACCGTCAATGTGAGGTAAATTATCATCCTCAAAGCACCTGAGAACATGGATAAGAGCATCTGTATTCCTTATGTCACCCAGAAACTTATTACCCACTCCTTCTCCCCTGCTTGACCCTTTTGCCAGACCGGGAACATCTACAAATTCAATACTGGTAGGGATGACTTTCTCTGTTGGCTGCAATTTTTCGAGCTCACGGAGCCTGGGATCAGGTACCTTTATCGAGCCTATATTTGAGCGGGAGGCACTGAAAGCATAAACATTTGTTTCAACCTTGTTATCTGAAATACAATTAAAAATAGTGGTCTTGCCTACGTTCGTAATCCCAATAATACCGCACTGAAGTGACATAGAGCTTAATTAAATTTATTATAAATGCAAATTTATCAAAAAGACGGGTAAGACTTATATAATTATCTTTATACTTACGTTTATTATTTACATTATTACCACAAATACCACTTTATGAGAATAAAGCTGCCTGTAAATACCATGAGAAAGATCAAAATCATTGTTCCGGTGGCTGTGAACATTGCCATAATGACTTTACTCCCGCTCTTATTAAGCGGACAGCCATTAAGTGAACGGAGTGAAAAGACAAGGATCCTTTTTATTCTTGATTGTTCACAGAGCATGTCAGGGCACTGGGATGGGGTAAAAAAAATAGATATTGCGCGCAAGTTCCTGGGCAGGACCGTAGATAGCCTTGCGGGCTTTGATAATGTTGAAATGGCCCTCAGGGTATACGGTCACCAGAGCGTGGTGCCTCCCCAGGACTGTAATGATACCAGGCTGGAAGTAGCTTTCAGTCCCGGAAATGCCTATCGTATAAAGAGAAAAATGCTCGGCCTGTCGCCAAAAGGAACAACACCCATTGCAAATTCCCTGGCAGCTGCAGCCGGTGATTTCGGGGAATGTGCTGGATGCAGGAATGTAATCATTCTTATCACCGATGGGATTGAAGCATGCGACGGCGACCCATGTGCCGTATCACTTGAATTGCAAAAAAGAGGTATCATACTCAAACCTTTTATTATCGGTATAGGACTCGATTCAGAGCTTGCAGGGACTTTTGACTGCCTGGGAAATGTGTATAATGCAAACACAGAAGAGCGCTTTGAGGAAGTCCTGGACATAGTAATCAGCCATGCCCTTACAGAAACAAGCCTGCAGGTTAACCTTATTGACGGTTTCGGCTTTCCTTCCGAAACAAATGTGGCCATGACATTTTACAACCTGCAAACAGGCCATATTAAATATAATTTCATCCATACAATGAATCACAGAGGTGTGCCCGACACACTGAGAATAGATCCTTTACTGGATTACAGGATAATGGTCCATACCCTTCCACCCGTATCATATGACAGCCTTAAGCTGGCACCCGGCAAGCATAATACAGTTGCCGTGGATGCTCCCCGGGGGAGCTTGCTTATAGAGCAGGAAAAGGGGATGCAGTATAAAGACCTGCTCTTTATCGTAAGACAGGATGGTAAAATGAAAACACTCTGCAGGCAGAAGATAAATGAAAGAAAAAAATATATCACCGGTAAATATGATATTGAAATCCCGACACTGCCGCTGACTGAACTGAAAGACATAGAGATACGACCTGGCGAACAAACCACGGTTACAATACCACAGCCGGGAGTCATTACTTTCCTTGTTGATAACCCTGGTATATGCGAACTGTTCACGGAAAAGGAAGGTGACGTGGAATGGATTTATACTATTGACACCCGTGAGAAATCTATTCCCCTGAACCTGTTGCCGGGCTCATACCGTGTCATATACAGGGCCTTACATGCTAAAGCCACACACTATACAATAGAGAAGAAATTCAGAATTGAATCAGGCAGATCATCATCACTGAGGATTTTCTGATATGCTGATTAAACTATTTTGATATCCCCTAGTCAAATAATAAATAAGCGATCAGTTTGAGGGAAGATATATCAGACCATAGTATCCTGGAGGAATACAAAAAAGACAGGGACGCAGGCTTCAGTCTGCTCTTTGATAAATACCATAAAAGATTGTATTTCCATATAAGACGCATGGTAGTCCTGCACCAGGATGCTGATGATGCCCTCCAGAACACCTTCATCAAAGTATGGAATAATCTTGCTAAATTTCGAAACGACAGTTCAATTTATACATGGCTCTACCGTATAGCATCCAATGAAGCCATTGCCATGATAAATAAACGAAAAAAAGAAAGCGGACTCAGCCTGGATGAACTGGGTGAGCTTTTTGCTTCCTCCGCCGAAGGTGATAAATGGTTCGATGGGGACGAGGCACAGAGGAAACTAAGGAATGCAATCCTTAAACTTCCCGACAAACAGAAACTGGTGTTCACTTTGAAATATTATGAAGAGATGGGATACGAGGAAATGAGCAGGGTATTGAAAACCTCGGTGGGTGCACTGAAAGCATCCTACCATCATGCTGTAAAGAAAATTGAAGATTTTTTAACGGACGATTAAACCCCGGGGCAAAATATTTATCAAATATAGTGATGACAAACAAAGGCAAAATAAAAGACGATAATCCTTTCAGGGTTCCTGATAATTACTTCGATGATGTAAAAAAGGATATCCTTGTAAAAACAAGGCATGCCGGGAATAAAAAAAGTAAAACAGGGATCAGTGCAGTGATCAAACCGGCAATAATGATGGCAGCGGCCATGCTGGTCTTCGTAATTATCTCGTATAGCATCCTGAAACTGCTTTTCCCTGAATATAACAGTGCTGAAAAACAAAATTTTTCTGAACTGGTGTACGATTTTGATGAAGCCGAACTTATTGATGTACTGGCAGATCACAATAATAATGAAGAAGCATTGCCGGCGGAGCGGTCAGAAATAATAGACTACCTTATGGACAACAATGTGGATTATCACAGCATAATTGAATATTTACATTAATAAGTATGGACAGAACATTAATAAGGTGAAGCGCTATGATGAACAGTATGAGTAAGCATGCATAGTGAAGTGAATAAAATTCTACACAGATGAAAAAAGCATGGTTTTTTTAATCATAAAATTTTAAAGAAATGAAAAAATATTATCTGATATTATTGTTTATTTTCTGCATATCGTCGCTGTATTCCCAGCGAAACAGAAGAGAAGTAATTGAAGCACAAAAAGTTGCATTCTTCACACGCAGCCTGGAACTGAGCCCTGAAGAAGCCAGGATATTCTGGCCCGTCTATGATGAATTCACTGCAAAAAGGGATAAAATTGTAGCTCAGAAAAATTCCCTCACACAGGATGCAGGAAACAAATTAGAGCGCATGACTGAAAAGGAGCTGGAGGAATTAGGTGATAAGCTGGTGGAGCTGGATCTGATGGAAGCCCAATTGAAAATGGAATACCATAAAGAATTCAAGAAAGTGCTCCCTCCTTCAAAAGTGGTGAGGTTGTATTATACCGAAAACAGGTTTAAGAATTACCTTCTCAACCAGTTGAGGAGCAGGGGTCCAAACAACGGTTCCGGCGCAAGGAGTGTACCGGACGCTGGTCAGGCTGGGAAATTGTGATGCCGGATAAATTCAGCTGATTTCTCTATCTCCGTGTACATCACACGGTCATTATCAACAAAGGGTATATATTTCCTGAACGCTGACAGTACATTTTCAATGTAGTCTGAGGACCGTAGCGGGCGCCTGAATTCAATTGCCTGGCTGGCACTCAGTAATTCTATAGCCAGGATTTTTTCCAGGTTTTCAGCCACCATAAGCAACTTGGTTGCAGCATTGGCACCCATACTAACATGGTCTTCCTGTTCATTGGAGGAAGGTATTGAATCAACGGATGCAGGTGTTGCCAGCTGCTTGTTCTGGCTCACTATGGCTGCAGCAGTATACTGGGGAAGCATAAAACCGCTGTTCAGTCCCGGGTTTGCAATAAGAAATTCGGGCAGCTTACGCTGACCGGATATAAGCCTGTAGACCCTTCGTTCAGAGATACTGCCCAGTTCAGCGAGAGCAATTGCCATATAGTCAAATACAAGTGCCAGGGGCTGGCCATGAAAATTACCGCCGGACAATACCATATCCTCTCCTGGAAAGATGGTAGGGTTATCGGTGACAGAGTTTATCTCTGTCATTATTGTTTCTGCTGCATGCTCAATTGCGTCAAAAGTTGCCCCATGTACCTGGGGGATGCACCTGAATGAGTAGGGGTCCTGTACATGCTTCTTCGCCTGCCTGATTATTTCGCTGCCCTCCAGTATTCTGCGGATAAAAGAAGCTACCTCCTGCTGCCCCTTATGTGGTCTTAACTTATGCAGCTCTTCCATGAAAGGTTCATAGCGGCCGTCAAAGGCCTCCAGTGAAATTGCTGAAACCACGTCAGCAGCCCGTAGCAGCTGCCTTGCTTTACGCAGAACGTAAAAACCATGGGCACTCATGAACTGGGTGCCGTTAAGTAAGGCCAGTCCTTCCTTAGACTGCAGCTCAATAACAGGCCAGCCCATTTTTGCATTTATTTCAGCGGAACTGTATTTCCTGCCCCCGTATCTCACTTCACCAAGACCTATCAATGGAAGTACCAGGTGTGCCAGGGGTGCCAGGTCGCCTGAAGCACCTAGTGAACCCTGCTCAAAAACAACAGGGTAAACGCCTTCATTAAACATATCTTTCAGTCTTTCAACAGTTTTAATCTGCACACCGGATTTGCCGAGACTGAGTGCATGTATTTTAAAAAGCAGCATAAGCCTGACAATATCATCCCTTACTTCCCTGCCCGTGCCACAGGCATGGGACATAACAAGGTTTTTCTGAAGCCTGTTCAGCTGGTCCTTGCTTATGATCCTGTCATGCAGGGCACCAAAACCGGTGGTAACACCGTAAACAGGTTCATCATGATTCTCAATCATTTTATCAAGGTATGCCCTGCAGGTACTGATAAGCCGGGCTGACTCACCATCCAGCTCCAGTTTATACCCATCGTCAAGAATATCCCTTATAGTTTTTTCCTGAAAGTCTTTTGGGATGATTTTAAATATCTTATGCATTATAAGGCCTTATTTTGTCTCTTTGATCAAATCAATAAGATCATCCTTATTGATTAAAGTCTGTTCACCCGATTTCATATTCTTAAGGGTCAGCTTGCCTTCCTTCATCTCCTCAACACCTGCAATGACCACCCACGGAATATCTCTTTTATTGGCATAGGCCATCTGCTTCTTTATCTTGAGCGGTGACGGGAATAATTCAGATGGCAGTCCTTCTGCCCGCAGACTGTTCAGAATTGGAATTGAATACTTTTCTTCTTCTTCCCCGAAATTAAGAAAAAGTACCTTTGTATCCTGTTCTGATTGCCCGGGGAAGAGATCCAGCTGGTTCATCACATCATATATGCGGTCTGCTCCAAAGGATACACCCACACCGGAAACACCTTCAAGCCCGAAAATACCTGTAAGGTCATCATACCTTCCACCACCACAGATACTGCCTATCTCCATGTCCCGTGCCCGGGCCTCGATAATGGCACCGGTATAATAATCCAGGCCCCTGGCCAGTGTAAGGTCAAAAATACAGGAGGATACAAGCTTATCATTATTCAAATATCCAAATAGTGTTCTCATCTCATCCAGTCCCTTCATTCCATCCTCTGAACCTTTCAGGGTACTTTCCAGCCTGGTGAATTTATCTTCAGCCCTGCCTTCAAGAAATAATATGGGTTGTAACCTGCTGATGGCTGCATCAGAGAGACCCTTTTCTGCCAGTTCGCGGTTAACATTATCAAGTCCGGTCTTTTCAAGCTTGTCGATGGCCACAGTGATATCACCTATTTTCTCCTTTTCCCCAATAATTTCAGCAATACCATTCAGAAGCTTCCTGTTATTTATACGTATCTCAGTCCTAAGGGAAAGTCGTGAGAAAACATCATCTATTATCTTTATCAACTCATACTCATTGAATAATGAATTGTCTCCTATTACATCAACGTCGCACTGGTAAAATTCCCTGTACCTTCCTTTCTGTGGTTTATCAGCCCTCCATACAGGCTGTATCTGGTATCTCTTGAATGGAAAGCTTATATCATTACGATGCTGCACCACATAA
>JAZBOI010000275.1:0-3512 GCA_036351095.1 Bacteroidales bacterium
AACAACATCATAAACCGAAGGGGCAGTGACCTTAAAAAGTATATGGAGTTTATCCAGCCTGATGATGGTAATGAGCATGACAAAACAGTACTGCACATACTGCTGCCTGAGCCTGTACGACCGGGTGATACGGCCTTTTTTTATATAGACTTTACCTCAAAGCTGCCATCAAGCATCAGGAGAACGGGATTTAATGATGACTTCTTTTTTGTTGCGCAGTGGTTCCCCAAATTCGGGGTATATGAAACAAGAGGAATGCGGGATGCGGCCAGGGACGGGTGGAACTGCCACCAGTTTCATGCGAATTCTGAATTTTATGCCAATCATAGTGTTTACCAGGTAAGAATAAAGGTGCCGGAAGAATATATTGTTGGCAGTGGCGGACAGCTTATCAGCCAGGAAGTGAATGATGAAGGTATGAAAATATTGAATTACAGGGCTGAGGATATTGTTGATTTTGCTTGGACTGCCTGGCCGGATTACAGGGAATACGAAGACCAGTGGGAACATGTTAAGATAAAATTCCTTTCACCTGCCGGAAGGGAAGACCAGGTCGAAAGGCAGTTTACGGCTGTTAAAAATGCACTTAACTATCTGAATGAACATGTAGGTCCCTATCCCTGGCCACACCTGACCTTTGTTGATCCTCCCACGAAGGGGGCAGGGGCAGGAGGTATGGAATATACTACTCTTTTTACCTCTACAAGTGCTCCCCGTATGCCTGAATTTATTCACATGCCCGAGATGGTAACTGTACATGAATTCGGACATGCATATTTTATGGGTATACTGGCTACCAATGAGTTCGAAGAACCATGGATGGATGAAGGAATAAATTCATACTGGGAAGCAAGAATAATGGATCACTTTTATGGACCCGGTAAAGGACTGATCAACCATGAGCATTTCTATCTCTCTGATAAAGAAATGCAGAGAATGGGTTACGTTCATGCTCCCAACAGGGCTGTATCTGACAACACTCCTTTCTCATGGAAATATCCCCCTGGATCCTATGGCATGCTTTCATACCAGAAAGCTGCTACATGGCTCCTTACAATGCAGGGTATATTAGGCGAAGAAACCATGGACGAAATTTTTAAGACCTATTATAAAGAATGGGCTTTTAAACATCCTTCAACAAAAGATTTTGTAAGAATAGCCAACCGGGTGGTACGGCAGATGCACGGCGATAAGTACGGGGAGAACCTTGACTGGTTCTTTGACCAGACACTTTTTGGTACGGGTATATGCGACTACAAGCTGGCAGGTATATCAAACCATAAAGAACGGTCTTTCCGGGGCATGGTGAAAACAGACACAGCAGGTATGGTGGTGCAGAAAGATGATCCCCCGGAAGAAGATATCTACAACTCGGTGGTAAGGGTGGAACGTATTGGTGAAGTGCAGCTGCCAATTGAACTGCGTGTATATTTCGAGGACGGCACTGAAGTAAATGAGTACTGGCACGGAAAAGACAGGTACAGGTATTTTGAATACCTGGGACAGAGAAAGATTATCAAGGCTGAAATTGACCCGGACCGTAAACTGCCGATGGACGTCAATTATATTAACAATTCCTATACAATAAAACCTGATAAGGTGCCACAAAAAAGACTGATCGGGAAACTGGCCACATTCATGCAGTTTTTTACGCATATTATATCATTATAAATCAGTGTAATATGAAATTAATTAAAGCATTTACGTCGGGAGCAATACGGGCATTCCGTTCCCTTAAAGCACTATTAATGATATGGCTTCTGACTTTTTCCTTCCTGGCATTATTCTCATTACCGTTGAGGTCGTTCCTGAGCACTTCACTGGGAGATACTGCTTCCACACCCGTACTGGCTAAAGCCCTTGACCTGTCCTATTTCATGAATCTGGGGCAGGCTTTTAATTCCCTGCTTTCAGCGATAAGCGGGGGGATATTGATTGTATTGTTGATATTCTTCTTCCTATATATCTTCCTTAACGGGGGTCTATTTGATTCGCTCCGGGAAAATTCCTGGTCGTATAAGCCGGGTGATTTCTTCAGGGCATCAGCCAGGTATTTCCTGTCATACCTTGCCATAACGATACTTGTTATTCTTATGGTACTCATTGCATTGTTCCTTATTATAGGCTTGCCTCTTTTAATCCAGGAAGCGGGCGGATCAGCTTCTGAAGAAGCTACATTTAAACTGCTTTCAATACTCAGGATAGTTGCCCTGCTTGTACTTCCAATCTTTCTGCTGGTGGCTGATTACTCGAGGGCATGGCTGGTGGCAAATAAGCATACTAAGGTTTTTAAGGCACTGGGCTATGGCTTTAAGGCAAGCTTTAAATATTTCTTCAGCTCCTATGTCTTCATGCTTGTGATGCTTGTCCTGCAGGCTTTATTTGCTGTGCTGGTAGTTGACATACTTTCAGGATACAGCCCTGGATCAGGAGGCGGACTGTTGCTGCTTTTTATTATATCACAGGGACTCTTCCTTGTAAAGTTATACATGAGGGCAGTAAGGTACGGAGGTATTACTGCACTCTACCGGTTGTAAGCAGGGAGCCGCTAAAGGGTAGTTTATCTATTGCTTTATTAAGCTCAGGTAATCGATGCCGGCCATATTGCCGGGAAGTGCCCGGCTGTCACTTCCTTTTATTTCAATCGTCAGTATGTTATCTCCTTCGGGCAATATATGACTGCCAAGGGGCACTTCAACCACCTCTTCTCCATCGGTGTAACCGTTAAAATCAATACCCGCCCTACTGGCATTGATCTCAAAAGAAACTCTTCCATAATCCCCTGCCCTGGATAAACGTGCCGATACCATGTAGAGACCTGTTTCAGGAACTATAAACCTGGCCATAAGCTTATCCCCCGTTTCCCCGTTTCGCCACCATAACTGACCCTTGTTGCTCCAGTCCCAGCTTGTAATATACTGTGTTTCGGCCGTCCCTCCTTCAAGGGCCATCACATCCAGGAACTCTCCCTCCACAATCCCTTCTTCATTGACCACAGGTTTTATTATATCGGCTCTTTCCCGGGCTACTTCTTTCGATACAGCTTCTTCATCAGGGCTTATATTAATCATCGCGCCGGGGAATATGTAATAATAGCTTGTGAGTGCATAATTTATAACAGTGGGCGCCCAGTGCCATAGTTCAATATTCGAACTTATATTTTCATAAAAAGGAATGGCATCGAGCATCCTGTAGCGCATGTTGACTGTCATACCGGGGTGAAAGTTACCCGCTCCCGTTGGCTGGGCAATAAAAGGATGACTGAATTCCTCGGGCCGGCACCAGGCATAGCCGTAGTAATCTTCAGTGCCGGTGCCTATGGAAGAGGGAAAATCTTCATTGTCCACAAATATTTTCTCATCTCCTTCGCCCCACCATGCATCAGCGGTGTTATACACTGTAACAGCATCCCCGGCATACAAGCCTTTGCCTTCAATGTCAATGTAATTGATATCCCTGTGTTTACCCGTACCACCAACATTTTCAGCACCCGCAGTTTTAATGTTATGATA
>JAZBOI010000276.1:0-4140 GCA_036351095.1 Bacteroidales bacterium
CGCTCCTGTATGGAGAACAACAAAATTAAGCCTGGAGGAAGCAAGTGAGATGGGGGCTGATTATGTTCTCATACACATGAATACTTATGGTGGACAGGTTGATATAGCCGATTCCGTAAGAACAGCCATAATCAATTATCCCAAACCGGTGCTTGTTTTTATTGATAACCAGGCCATTTCAGCCGGGGCACTTATATCAATAGCCTGCGACAGCATCTATATGCGGCCGGGAGGGAATATCGGGGCAGCCACAGTAGTTGACCAGACAGGCCAGCAGGTTCCCGACAAGTACCAGTCATTTATGAGAAGCATGATGAGGTCGACGTCAGAAGCACATGGTAAAGTACCCCGTGTGGAAAACGGCGACACCACCTGGGTCTGGCACAGGGATCCCGCTATAGCTGAATCGATGGTCGATCCCAAAGTATATGTGGAAGGAGTTAGTGACACGGGAAGTGTTCTTACACTTACCACCAGTGAAGCCATAGAACTGGGTTTTTGCGAAGGCCAGGCCCTTAATGTAGAGCAGGTACTGGAAATGGCCGGGATAGAAAACTACAGGATCGAAGAATGGAAGCCGGGAGGAACTGAAAAAATAATACAGTTCCTGATAAACCCCGTAGTATCAGGTTTGCTCATAATGATCATCATAGGCGGTCTGTACTTTGAACTGCAGTCGCCCGGCGTTGGCTTCCCACTGGCTGCAGCCGTGCTGGCAGCCATTTTATACTTTGCACCCCTCTACCTTGAAGGACTGCAGGCTAACTGGCAGCTGATAGTCTTTGTTGCAGGGATAATACTTGTTATGGTTGAAATATTTGCCATACCGGGTTTTGGAGTGGCAGGTGTACTGGGTATTGCAGGAATAATAACAGGCCTCACCTTCACAATGATAGACAAGATAACTTTTGAATTTGGCCCCTCACCCGACGGCAGCGGCATACAAACGGCAATGGCCTCCTTTGCCATAGTGATACTGTCAATGTTCATTGCATTTATCCTTTCCATCTGGCTCAGCAAGAAACTGTTCTCCCCGAATAACCTTTTTGGGAAACTTGCCCTGCAGAAAATACAGAATGTGGATGAAGGCTATATCTCTTTCGACAGTAAGAAACAAAAATCCCTTATAGGCGCCAGGGGTAAAGCACATACTGTGCTCAGACCTTCAGGCAGGGTGATCATTAACGATGAAATTTATGATGCTCACTCTGAAATAGGTTTTATCGAAAGAGGAGCCGGCATAAAGGTGATAAGACATGAAACAGGGCAGCTATATGTCATAAAAGACGAATAAAGAAAGACCTGATAAACCTATGGAGGGATACAGGATAAGAGATTACAGGCCGGCTGACTATGGAGAAGTAGCCAGGCTGTGGGAGCTGACAGGAATGGGAAATCCTGAACGCGGGGATGACAGGAAAACCATTGCCCAATGCCTGGAACTTGGAGGAAAATTACTCATCCTGGAAGATAAAGATTCAGGCATTATAGCAGGAAGCTCCTGGATGACCTGGGACGGCAGAAGATTATACCTGCATCATTTTGGCATACTGCCGGAATACCAGGGCAGGGGACTGGCAGACTACCTGCTTGAAGAAACACTTAACTATGTCAGGTCAGCGGGCCACCAGGTTAAACTGGAAGTGCACAGAACAAATAAGCCGGCAGTAAGCCTGTACGAAAAGCACGGTTTTACATACCTTGGTGACTACCTGGTTTATATAATAAGAGATCCCGGCGATATCAAATGAAACGAACATTAAGCGGGCCTGCAGGCTCACGAAGTAATTTATATATTTTCGACAGGTGAAACAATTTCTTAAAACTTTGTTAAAAGAGAGTCATTATAACAGCAACACGCAATAAATTATGTATTTTTATATTCTGAGGGTAATAACTAATTTATAATATGAGCAGGACAATAACATTCAATAAACTGAGGGAGATAAAAGACCAGCTTCCCGATGGAGGTGTAAAGGATATAGCCAGGAAGCTGGAAATGAACGAAGAAACAGTAAGAAACTATTTTGGAGGAAGTAACTTTGATAAGGGTGAAAGCATAGGTATACACCTTGAGCAGGGTCCCGATGGCGGACTGGTTACTTTTGATGATACAACGATACTTGAGATTGCAGAGGGAATGATTTCCTCCGATATTGAATCGTGATCTTCTCAAAGCTGTTGTAGAATCATTTTTCAGCCTCACCAGATACATATTTTTTTCTTACTTTTCAGGTGAATAAAATCCCTGAAAAAATGAGACATACAGTATTTTTTGTCCTTGCCTGCCTGTTAATATTATCAGCATGCAAAGAGGACGGAGAGGTGAATATCAACCTCAAATATGATGATAACCTGAGCCTTGAATATCACGAAGTTATTGACGCCTACAGGCAGCTGGCCGATCATTATCCTGAAGCCAGGCTGGTTGAGATGGGCATGACTGATATAGGCAAACCCCTGCACCTCTTCATGATCTCAGGTGACGGCGATTTCGACCCCGTATCGATCAGGGAAAAAGGCAAATGTATAATACTTGTGAACAACGGCATACACCCGGGCGAGCCTGAAGGGATTGATGCCAGCATACAGTTTTCATGGGATATGCTCAGGAACCGCAATGACCTGAAAAAATATCTCGATAATGTTGTAATAGGAATAATACCGCTTTACAATATAGGAGGTGCTCTTGACAGGAGCCAGTATTACCGGACCAACCAGAACGGGCCCATATATAACGGAAGAAGAAGGAATGCCCGCAACCTTGATCTCAACCGCGATTTTGCCAAGCAGGAAACAAAGAATGCAAGAAGCTTCGTTAATATTTTCCTGCATCTCAATCCTGATGTATTCCTTGACACCCACACCACCAATGGATCAGATCACCAGTATACAATCACACTGATTGAAACATTGTACAGCAAGCTGGACACTGCCATGGGCGAATTTTTTAAAGAAAAAATGCTGCCAGGCTTATATAAAAGGATGGAAGAGAACTCACCCTATGGTATGATACCTTATGTCCAGATGAGCAATTACTTTGGAGACATTAAAGACGGGATAATGGCTTATAACGACCACCCTTTTTATTCAACAGGCTATACAGCCCTTTTCAATTGCTATTCATTCATGTCGGAGAACCTCGTCTATAAATATTTCCCTGACAGGGTGCGGTCGGTGGTCGATTTACTTACACAGCTGACAGCCTTCACTTACGATAACTGCAAGGAGATAAGGGAGCTTAAGGATGAAGCAGACAGGAAAATCAAAACGCAGGAGACCTACCATCTTGACTGGAAAATTGATATGTCATATTCAGAAAAACTGCTTTTTAAAGGTTATGAATATATCAGGCCAGAGCCTGTGGAGGGACGAAGAGCAAGGGGCTATTATGACCAGGAAAGACTGTGGACTGACACCATACCCTACTACACCAGATATGATCCCGTGCTAACAGTTAAGAAGCCCTGGGCATATATTATTCCCCAGGCATGGAGTGATGTGGTTGATAAACTATGCCATAACGGGGTTAAGGCATTCAGGCTGGCCAGTGATACTGAACTGGAAGTTGAGACATACTATATCGAGAATGCTGAACCTTCGGGCAGGGCTAACCAGGGACACTATATTAACCAGAATGTGGAGGTCAGGCTGAAAAAACAAACACTGCCTTACTATAAGGGTGACTATGTTATTGTTACCAATCAAAGAGCCAACAGGTTCATAGTTGAAATGCTGGAACCACATGCCCCAAGCTCATATTTTGTATGGAACTTTTTTGATCCCATACTCGAGTCGGGCGATTTCTATTCTGTCAGGACCTTCGAAAGCCAGCTCATGGATATGCTGAACCAGGATGATGAACTGCGTGCAGAGCTGGAAAAAAGAAAGGCAGAAGATGAGAGTTTTGCCGGTGACCCAATGGCACAATTGATATTCATTTATGAAAGATCACCCATGTACGAGATAGAAAAGTACAACAGGCTTTACCCCGTTGCAAGGCTTGTAAAGGAAACGGAAAGGCCTGAACTGGAAAGCGAATAATACAATATCATAAAGGCTATAGCTGCATGGCTGTGACTACTTTATCATAAAATCTATCAGCCTGTTTTCACCTATATAGCCTGTTAACCTGTCGCC
>JAZBOI010000277.1:0-2727 GCA_036351095.1 Bacteroidales bacterium
ACCCTACAGCCTCGAAAGCGGTGGTGAAGGATCTGATCTGTGGAAGAGTGTTGATGGAGGAGATACATGGGATAAACTGACTGATAAAAACGGCATGCCCGGTAAACCAACAGGTATAATAGGGCTAAGCCTTTCTGCTGCGAACCATAAGAAAATCTATGCCATGGTTGAGGCAAAGGAAGGCGGCCTGTTTGTCAGTGAAGATGCAGGCGAAAACTGGCAGAGGGTCAATGATGACCGTAACCTCAGGCAAAGAGCATGGTACTACACAAGGGTGTATGCCGATCCGGGTGACGAAAACACAGTATATGTACTGAATGTAGGTTTCTTTAAGTCAACAGACGGAGGAAGGACCTTTGAAACAATAAGAACACCCCATGGTGATCATCATGACCTGTGGATCGATCCTTTGAACAGTAAAAATATGGCAGTTGCCGACGACGGCGGAGCACAGGTGAGCCACGATGGCGGGGCAACATGGTCTACAATGATGAACCAGCCAACCGCACAGTTCTACAGGGTAATAACAGATGATCATTTCCCCTATCGCATTTATGGCGCACAGCAGGATAATTCAACAGTCAGGATTGATTCCCGTTCCTTTGGCTATGGAGGAATCACAGAAGAAAACTGGGAATCGACGGCAGGAGGCGAAAGTGGTTGGATTGCACCTGATCCTGACAATAATGAGATTGTATATGGAGGATCATATGGCGGTTACCTGGAAAGGCTCAACCATGAAACAGGGGAAAGAAGAAGAGTGGATATATGGCCTGATAATCCTATGGGCTGGGGAGCCGACAGCCTTGAGCAAAGGTTCCAGTGGAATTTCCCGATATTGTTCTCAAGGCATGATAACAACACCCTCTACGCTGCTTCCAATAAGCTTTTCAAAACAACAAACGAAGGACAGAGCTGGGAGCAGATATCGCCTGACCTCACACGTGATGATAAATCTAAAATGGGCCCATCAGGAGGCCCGATAACAAAGGACAATACAAGTGTGGAATATTACGGTACAATATTCACCATTGCCGAATCAGTCTCTGAGCCGGGTATTATCTGGTGCGGGTCGGATGACGGGCTTATACATATTACAAGGGACGGCGGAGAGAACTGGATCAATGTTACACCTCCAACTTCGATAATGCCTGAGTGGACAATGATCAACAGCCTGGAGGCTGATCCCTTTAATGCAGGTGGCCTCTATGTTGCCGCCACCTCCTACAAAAATGATGACTACAGTCCCTATCTTTATAAGACCGGAGACTATGGCAAAACATGGGAAAAGATAGTTACCGGAATTGATAGTGAACACTTCACCAGGGTCGTAAGGGCTGATCCCATCAGGGAGGGGCTGCTTTTCAGCGGTACTGAATCAGGAATGTATATCTCCTTCAATGATGGTGACATATGGTCGCCTTTCCAGCTTAATCTCCCCGTGGTGCCGGTAACAGACCTGGTGATAAAAGAGAATGACCTGGTTGTTGCAACACAGGGAAGGTCTTTCTGGATCTTCGATTACCTGCACCTCCTGCGTAGTATGAACGAGGATATGCTCAACAGGGATGTTTTTATGTTCGAACCCGGTAAAACATACCGTGCAGGAGGAAGACAGGGCGGCAGCCTCTTTACCGGGCAGAACCCACTGCCGGGGGCAGTAACGTGCTTCTACCTGAAAAACAATCCCGGGGAGGATGATATTATACAGCTGGATTTCCTGGACCAGGATGGCGGGCTTATTCGTTCATACCACGCCAGCACCAAAGAACTGGAGACAGGACCACACACTCCATACAGCAAGATGGAAGTGCAGCAGGGGATGAATATTTTATCATGGGATCTCTCCTACCCCGGTGCACTCAGGGTCCCGGGCATGATACTGTGGGGTGGCTACCTTGACGGTCCGACAGCTGTGCCCGGGGAATACATTGTAAGGCTCAGGTTTAACGATGAAACGCTTGAGCAGCAATTCAGTGTTTTGCCTGATCCTCGATCATCAGCTCCTGTCATTGACCTGCAGGAACAATTTGATTTTATTGCTGCTGTACGGGATAAATTAAGCGAGACACACCAGGCTATTATTGACATCAGGAAGCTCAGGGATGATATAGTTGATGTTGAATCAAAGCTCAACAGCGTTGAGCACAAGGGCATCCTGGAGAAAAGCGGGAAAATTAAAAAAGAACTTACTGCCATTGAGGAAGCCCTGTACCAGACAAAAAACCGCTCCAGGCAGGACCCACTCAATTACCCGATCAAACTGGGCAATAAGCTTGCCGCACTTAACGGGGTGGTTGCCACAGGCGACTGGAAGCCGACAGACCAGGCATATGATGTAAGGGAAATGCTTGTATCGGAAATAGACAGGCAGCTTGGCAGACTTGAAGAAATAGTAAAAACAGGAATACCTGAGCTAAACCGTTTGCTGCATGATAATGATATTGAATATGTGAAATACTGATAGCTCTGAAGATGATCCGGACTTGCACCCCACCGGACTCACTTATCGGCAGCAATCATGCTTTGGTTTCTATTCTGGAAGCTCATAGCCAGCAGTATATACGGCTTATTAGGTAATTTGCCCGGTATGCTTGAGTAATACGAAAAAAAGAATTAATTTTGCACGCGCTAAGGGGTTCAGTAGCTCAGTTGGATAGAGCAACGGCCTTCTAAGCCGTAGGTCGCAGGTTCGAATCCTGCCTGAATCACAAAGAAAAAGCCCTG
>JAZBOI010000278.1:0-19053 GCA_036351095.1 Bacteroidales bacterium
CATGCTTTAAAACAGGCAAAAATATCACCATTTTATGTTGTTTCAAATCGTCATAATAAAAAAAATCCTACATTTGCTCTATTCCATTTATACTCGGGGGTTTATTAAATGAAAAATTTTAATCTGGAGGCAGAATATACTGACTATCATGACCTGGTAAATGGTCTTGAAGCTTTCACTTTCCTTACAAAAAAAGAAAAAACAAGGCTGGCATCAGGCATTACCCTTATGAGCTTTGAAAGGCAGGATGTTATTTTTAAACAGAATATGCCTTCTGATCATGTTGTATATGTTGTTAGCGGACTTATCAAAGTATACAGCGGGGGCAGGGCTAACAGGATTATTTGTTTTAAGCTTGCAGGTCCGGGCTCTTTTGCAGCACTTTCAAGTGCTTTCTCCTTAAGTGTATACAGACATTCAGCTGCAGCAGTGGAACAAACGGTGGCCCTGATGATAAGGAAGAAGACCCTGAAGGACATAATGAACCAGAACGGCCGCTTTTCAATGATGATCATAAACCTTATGGGTAAGGAGATAATTGAGCTGTCAAATAAGCTGGTTACTTTTTCAATAAAGCAGTTACCCGGTAAAGTGGCCGACTTGCTTCGCCATTTTTCTGAAGATGTGTTTGGAAGCAATGAGTTTACAATCTCTCTTACAAGGCAGGAGATGGCCGAATTGATAGGTACCACCAAGGAAAGCCTGATAAGGACATTGAATGAATTTAAAAATGATAAAATAATAGACCTGGATGGTAAAAAGATAAAAATTCTGTCACCCGACCTGGTAAAGGTACTGTCTGAAATTGGTTAAAAAATATGCTTAAAAATTCGCTATCGGGAATCGCCCTTCTGCTGTTTGCATCTCTGCTACTGTCAACGTGTACAGGAAAAAATGAATATGTTGAAGGCAGGGGAATCGTCACTACCAATGGGATGGTTGTATCTGCCCATCCCCGGGCATCAAGGATTGGAACTGAAATACTAATGAAGGGTGGCAATGCCTTTGATGCGGCAGCAGCAACTGCTTTTGCACTGTCGGTCAGCTATCCCACAGCAGGTAACCTTGGAGGAGGAAGCCTGATGGTACTCAGGGATGCAGACGGAAATTATTCGGCCCTCGACTGCAGGGAAAAAGCGCCTGCTCTGGCAACGAGGGATATGTATCTTGATGAATCGGGCAATGTTATAGATGGTATGAGCACCTCTACACGTGCTGCCAACGCTGTCCCGGGATCAGTGGCAGGCATCCTGGAATTGCATGAGAAATACGGAATACTTACACTCAAAGATCTTATTCAGCCTTCCATTGACCTGGCAAGAAATGGTTTTCCGGTAACTGCCAGGCAGGCAGCGTCGCTGAACCACGCAAGGAGCAACTTTATCAGCAGGAACGATCACCCTGTTCCCTTTGTCAGGGACAGCCTGTGGGCTGAGGGGGATACACTGGTGCAGGAGGATTTAGCACAGACACTTGAGCGGATACGCGACCATGGAAAGAATGGTTTTTATACCGGCACTACGGCTGACCTGGTCGTTAAGGAAATGAAAAAAGGTAATGGCCTTGTTAGCCACCGTGACCTGGAAGACTACAATAGTGTCTGGAGAGAGCCTGTATACGGCAAATATTCAGGCTATAGGATAATTTCCATGCCTCCTCCTTCGAGTGGGGGAATAGCTATATTACAGCTTCTTAAAATTATGGACAAAATGCTGCCCGGGCAAGCTTCCTTTCATTATCCAGGAGATGTTCATCTCATGGCCGAAGCCGAACGGAGGGTCTATGCCGACCGTGCTTACTATATGGGCGACCCGGATTTTATCGATATCCCGCTTGATGAACTGCTAAGCGATGAATACCTGGATGAAAGAATGTCTGACTATGATCCGGCAAAGGCATCCCTTTCGGAAAATATATCACATGGTGTAATACCAGCTTATGAGAGCGAGGAAACGACACATTTTTCTGTGGTGGATAAAGATCATAATGCAGTCGCCTTCACAACCACCCTGAACAGCTCCTATGGTAATTGTGTGGTGGTGGAAGGCGCAGGTTTCCTTCTTAATAATGAAATGGATGACTTCTCATCCAAACCCGGCTATCCAAATATATACGGACTGGTGGGAGGGGAAGCAAACTCAATACAGGGCGGTAAAAGAATGCTGAGCTCAATGACACCGACAATCGTTGAGAAGGATGAGCAGCTCTATATGGTTCTTGGCTCACCCGGGGGATCAACAATAATAACTTCAGTCTTTCAAAGCCTGATCAATGTAATTGACTACGGTATGACAATGCAGGAAGCCGTTGACGCTCCACGCTTCCACCACCAGTGGCTGCCTGATCTTATCTTTTTCGAAGAGGGAAGGGCCGATAGCCTGTTGATTGAAAAAATGGAGGAGATGGGACATAATACCAGGCTTCGTTCACCCATAGGAAGGGTGGATGCAATCAGAATTCTTCCTGACGGCAGGATGGAAGCAGGTGCTGATAACAGGGGAGATGATACCGCATCTGGTTACTGATAAGGGCTTTTTACCATCTTTTTAGCAAATACAGGAGTTTTTTTTTTATAAAATCAAATAAATTAATACTTTTATCAGTTGAAACCTTGACCAGATAAATATTTGATTGGTTCAAATAGCTGTAATATGAAAAAATCTCTGATAATTACCCTCATCATTCTGGTTATCATCCTAATACTTCCGGCAGTTGGATTTTTTGGATGGTTCTTTAAAGAGAAAAAGCCTCTGAATATCGTAATACTCGATAAAACTGTTCATTCCCTTGACAGGGTTAAACACCGGGCACTTAACTGGGTACTGGCAAATGAAAGATTCGTCAAGGAGAACAACAGGAAATATTCACTGAGGAAAGACTATTACGGGTTTTTCCCTATGAGGCCTCTGAGAGCGAAACAATTCGACAGAAATGATTACAGGCTTGCCGAAGTGATAAATATTGCGGACAGCTGTGATGCCCTGTATTATGCCGATACCTACGGTGTTTTCTTTAATGACTGGTACCCGGGGATAAACAGGAGTCGCCATTCAAGGAAACTCTATGGCGGATTGAATAATAATGATTATCTCCTCCTGTCGGAGATGAAAAGACGAAACAAGCTCACCATACTGGAATATAACAGCTTTGATTATCCTACCGATGCATATGAAAGGTACCGGGTTGAGGAGCTGCTGGGATTTAAATCAACCGGATGGTCCGGGCAGTATTATCCTTCCCTTGATTCTACAAGTGCCGGCCTGCCATCTTGGATCGTTGAGCTATATAAGAAAAGGACAAGAGAACCTTGGCCTTTCAGGAATGCCGGTATTGTATTGCTGAAGGGAGAAAATGAGATCCTTGTACTTGAAGAGGGTACACACCTTGAAAATGCCCTGCCTTTTATTATGTCAGAAGGGCAGGTGGCAGCTGACTATAACCTTGCCGTGCAGGTAGCTTTTGACAAGGCTTTCGATATAATTGATCCTCTTGAAAACAAAGTGCTTTCAAGTTATAAACTGATGACTACCGATGAAGGTAAGCTGCTGCTCGACAAACATTTCCTGTCAGATGAGTTTCCTGCTGTAATAGTGAATCAGGGTGACGTGGAGTCAGTTTATTTCTGTGGCGATTTTGCAACCAGTAATCTTCCCCCATGGACCGCCTGCCTGGGTTCTCTCAATGTTTTAAAAGGATTACTCTATAAAAGTGATGATGTAAATGATCCCAGGCGCTTCTTCTGGAAATATTACAGGCCCCTCCTTGCAGGGATGCTCAATGATTACTATATGAGACTGGAACTGGAATAACTATATATTGTTGATTGACTGTAGACAGGCTGCTTCGCACAGCCTGTTTTTTTTGATGCCCGTGTCATGATAACGGAAGCGATAACTGACTTAAGAGAAGCCCGGTCTGACCTTGTAAACTAAAACACACACAGATGAAAGTAACTTTTATACAAAGTGACATTGAGTGGGAAGATAAGAAGGCAAACTTCAGCAGTTATGAGTCAATGATAGGCAATATGTATGGAGATACCGATGTGCTTGTTCTCCCGGAAATGTTCAATACCGGGTTTTCAATGAACTCAGGGGAGCTGGCGGAGGATATGAAAGGTGAAACCATGAGATGGATGGCTGAAATGAGTGCCAAAGGCGGATTTGCACTTCTTGGAAGCTTTATTGCTACCGTCAATGGACTTTATTATAACCGGCTCGTTTTTATGAAGCCCGACGGGAGCTACACGAGCTATGATAAAGGGCATCTTTTCAGAATGGAAAAAGAAAATATGTTTTATACCAAAGGGGACAGAAGGGTTATTGATTCATTCAGAAACTGGAACTTCTCAATGCAGATTTGCTATGACCTCAGGTTCCCGGTGTGGAGCCGTAATATCAATAATGCCTATGATATTATGGTCTATGTGGCTAACTGGCCCGCTTCCAGGCGTAATGTCTGGAATACCCTGCTGAAAGCCAGGGCTATAGAAAACCAGTGCTTTGTGCTGGGCGTGAACAGGATAGGGAGAGATGGCAACGGTATTGAATACTGCGGCGATTCAGCACTGATCGACCCCAGGGGAAACATAGCAGCACAGGCACAGCTAAACAAACAGGAGGTGATAACACACGAAATATCACTTGACGAACTGAAAAAATTCAGGGAAAAGTTCCCCGTATGGCTCGATGCTGATCCCTTTGAGCTACTGTCAGGACAATAATAAAGCCCTGTAAAGTACCTGTATGGGGTGCAGGGCCTGGCGTCCCGTGCCATCCTTTATCTGGTGCCTGCAACTGGTGCCTGCAGCTGCAACAATGTCTTCCCCTGATGAATTTCTTACAGCCGGAAATAATACCAGTTCACCAACTTTCATCGAAAGATCATAATGCTCCTTCTCATAGCCGAACGATCCTGCCATGCCGCAGCAGCCTGAAGGGATCTCATCAACAATGTAATTTACGGGTATGGAAAGCATCTCAATTGTGCTTGAGGTACTGGCAACAGCCTTCTGCTGACAGTGTCCGTGCAACAATACCTTCCTGGCTTCGGTACTGAATAGCGATGAACTGATATTGCCTGCTCTGAACTCATCGCAGATAAACTCATCCATCAGGAGGGCATTCTCTGCAAGCCTGAGTGCACTGTCACGGTACTCTTCAGGGACAAGATCCGGGAATTCATCCCTGAAACCCAGTATGGCCGATGGTTCAATACCCAGCAGGGGAGAGTCGCTGCTTATCATGGATGAGAGCTTGCTTACATTGTCAGTGGCTATACGGCCGGCTTTGCGTATGAGGCCTTTGGAAAGGAAAGACCTGGCGCTCAGGTTATGATCGGGGATGCTTACGCTATAGCCCAGTGCCGTTAAGAGCTTAATGGCTTCTATGCCAATGAGAGTGTCATTGTAATTGGTGAACTCATCTGCAAAGAGGTAAACTTTCTTTTTGGGACGCTCCGGGTTAATAAGGGGCAGGTTCCTCCTGGCCCATCTCTTAAGGGTGGTCCTGTATACCAGGGGCATTGAACGCTTCCTGGCAAAGCCTATAAGAGATTTTATCATGCCTGAAAAGAAGCTGTTTCTGAGAAAGAAATTATAAAACGATGGCATTAGCGAGCCCAGCCTGTTTATGGTGCTGATATAGGCAATGAGCCTTGTCCTCAGAGGCACGTGGTGCTTATCATACCAGTGCTGCATGAATTCCGCCTTGAGTTTTGCCATGTCAACATTCGAGGGACATTCGCTCTTACATCCTTTGCATGAGAGACAAAGATCGAGAATCTCATAGATCTCAGGATGATCCCATCCCTTATCCCCGGGAGCACTGAGGAATTCCCTCAGTACATTTGCCCTGGCCCTGGTGGTATGCATTTCATCCCTTGTGGCCATGTAACTGGGACACATTGTACCTCCAATTATTTCACTTTTCCTGCAATCGCCCGAACCATTGCATTTCTCGGCGGCCCTTATATAGCCGTCAGTTTCGTGGAAGCTGAAACAGGTCTCCGGCTCCTTCACATCCTGGCCGGGAATATAACGCAGTGATGTGTGCATCGGGGGCGTATCCACAATTTTCCCGGGATTTAATATGCCGCCCGGGTCCCAGGTGTACTTCAGTTCACGCAGTATATTGTAAATCCTGTCACCCAGCATCAGAGGTATAAATTCACCCCTGAGCCTGCCATCACCATGCTCACCGCTCAGGGAACCCCTGAATTTCTTTACCAGCCGGGCCGTTTCCCTGCCCAGGATGTGATACAGTTCCACGTCGGCAGGATCCTTCAGGTTTAAAACGGGACGCAGGTGCAGCTCACCCGTGCCTATGTGTGCGTGGTAAACACATTCACACTTATATCCTGCCAGCATGCTGTCAAATTCTTTCATATAAGCCGGAAGGAGTTTTACACTGACAGCCGTATCTTCAAGCAGGCTTACCGGCTTGGCATCACCCTTCATATTTGCAAGCACACCAACACCTGCTTTTCTAAGGTTCCATACCCTGGCAATATCCTTGCCCCATATCCTGGGAAAGGCATAACCAAAACCCTTTGATCTCATTGCCTCCTCCATCATGTTGCAAATTTCTTCCAGCTCCTCACGGCTGTGGCGGGCGAACTCCACTATGAGGATGGCCCCGGGACTGCCCTGGAGAAAAAACCTGTTCTTTCTCTGCTCAATATTGTCAGCTGTAAGATCCAGTATTTTGTCATCCATCATCTCTACTGCATCCGGATCAAAATCAAGGGCGATCAGGTTGGCAGCATAAGCCTCATTCCTTTCTTCCAGGTGCACGCAGCATAGTACCTTTTCCGGGGGTGGAAGATCAACAAGGTTGAGCTTTATATCAGTGATTATGGCAAGAGTGCCCTCAGAACCTGCAATGAGCCTGGCAAGGTTAAGATCATTATCGCTCTGACTGCTGAAAACAGCTGTCTGCAGAAGAAGATCAAGGGCATACCCGGTGTTCCTCCGGGGCACCAAAGGATCAGGGTATTCATCCTTTATCTCCTTTGCCGTTTGTTCGTCAGATAGAATGTCATTTATTTTCCTGTAGATAGCACCTTCCAGGCTGTCCAGGGCACATTTGTCCCTGAACTCATCAACCGAAAGAGCCTTGAAAACCGCTTTACTGCCATCACTGAGTATGGTGTTTACTTCCAGTGTATGCTCACGCGTGCTGCCGTACCTGAGCGAGTGCAAACCACAGGCATTGTTTCCCAGCATGCCGGCAAGGGTGCACCTGTTGGCAGTGGATGTTTCGGGTCCAAAGAATAATCCCTCCGCGGCAAGCCGCTTATTCAGCTCCTCCAGGACGACCCCTGGCTGTACCCGTACCCACTTCTCCCCGGCATTGATTTCCAGTATACTGTTCATGTGCCGGCTTATGTCCACAACAATGCCCGGACCAACAACCTGGCCTGCAAGAGAAGTGCCCGCACCACGCATAATCAGGCTTGTGTCGTGACTGTTAGCATATTCCACGAGGAGCTCCAGGTCGCTTTCATCAGCAGGCCATGCTACAGCCATGGGCTCTTCCCGGTACATTGAAGCATCGGTGCTGTAAATAGCTTTTGAGATATTATCATATTTCAAGTTCCCCTTAAGGGTAGCTGCCAGCCTGTCAAGAGTTGCATAGCGGTCCATATCTGAGAATTAATATAAATCCAAAAATAGAATATTGAGCCGTAAAAATATATATTATTATTAAGCTGATGAAACAAAAAATGTAAAGCAGGATTAATATGTTAAAAGCAGTTTTTACTGATATTAAACATGTTATTTGCATTTGAAGATATGAGCATTTTTTTCTACTTTTGGGGAATTAATTTTTTTTGCATAAATAACTGATTCACAATGAAATTAATAGATGATATAAAATCCAAAGCCAGGAAACTGAATAAACGTATAGTATTACCTGAAGGCACTGAAGAAAGAACACTTAAAGCTGCTGACAGGATACTGGAGGAAGGACTTGCAAGGATAATACTTATAGGTAAGCCTGATGAGATAAAAGAGCTGGCAGCCGGGTGGAATCTGAAAAATATTGGGAAGGCGGAGATAATAGACCCTGTATCCCACGGGATGAAACAACAATATGTCGATATGATGGTTGACATAAGGAAAAAGAAAGGACTGACCCCGGATGAGGCCCGGAAACTGATCGAAGACCCCCTGTACCTGTCAGTGCTGATGATTAAGAATGGAGATGCTGACGGCGAGGTGGCAGGTGCGGCCAATTCAACAGGCGATGTACTGAGGCCGGCTTTTCAATATGTTAAGACAAAGCCTGGAATATCAGTTGTCTCAGGTGCTTTTATCATGATCCACCCCGATCCTTCTTTTGGTGATAATGGTGTTATTGTCTTTGCCGATTGCGCCGTGCATCCCAATCCCACGGATCGCGAGCTGGCTGAAATAGCAGTTGCCACGGCCAAGACTACACAGTCGATACTCGGGATGGAGCCAAGGGTGGCAATGCTGAGCTTCAGTACAAAAGGCAGTGCAAGTCATGAGATGGTGGATAAGGTTGTAAATGCCACGAAACTGGCCAGGGAAATGGATCCCGGTATTGAGATAGATGGTGAACTGCAGGCAGATGCAGCATTAATAGAAGCAATAGGAAGGAAGAAAGCCCCCGGAAGCAAAATAGCCGGCAGGGCAAATGTGCTGGTATTCCCGACACTGGACGCCGGTAATATAGCTTATAAGCTCGTACAGAGGCTTGGTAATGCTGAAGCGGTGGGACCTGTATTGCAGGGTATGGCTGCCCCGATAAATGACCTGTCAAGAGGCTGCTCTGTTGATGATATAGTAAGCCTTGTTGCGATCACAGCCACGCAGTGTGAATAGTTACCTGAATAAGTTGGTATTATGTGTTTGTATACCCCGTATTTTAATACTTTATTAGTATATTGTAATATTTAAATTTCATTTATAAAATTCAAAAATTATTATGGTTATCCTTGTTCTTAATTGTGGGAGTTCCTCTATTAAATACCAGGTCTTTAATGTGGAGAATGGTGCTGATGTAATGGCTAAAGGCCTGGTTGAACGAATAGGTTTAAACGAAAGCATACTCACCCATAAGCCGACCGGTAAAGACCCCTATAAAACTATTACTGATATTCCCGACCATACGGTGGGTATAAACCTGGTGATAGAAGCACTTACACATGAGAAATGGGGTGTTATCAGGGATGTTAAGGATATTGTTGCCGTTGGTCACAGGGTAGCCCACGGAGGAGAAAATTTTACAGAAAGTGTACTGATAGACAGCAACGTCAAAAAGGATATAGAAAGGTGCGGAGAGCTTGCACCGCTGCATAACCCGGCCAACCTGAAAGGAATACTCTCAGTTGAAAAGCTTGTACCCGGCGTGCCCCAGGTGGCGGTTTTTGATACATCCTTCCACCAGGCAATGCCTGATTATGCATATATGTATGCCATTCCCTATGAATATTATAAAAAATATAAGATCCGTAAATACGGGTTCCACGGTACCAGCCATAAGTATGTTGCCCGGAAAGCCGCGGGAATTATGGGCAGGGACTTTAAGGACCTTAAAATAATTACCTGCCACCTTGGTAACGGTGCCTCGGTAGCTGCAATAAAGGATGGCAAATCAATTGACACATCAATGGGATTTACTCCTGTGGATGGACTGATCATGGGGACACGAACAGGTGAGATTGATCCCGGTGTGCTTATCTATATAGCTGATAAGGAAGAACTTAATGTGCAGGGGGTGAGCAATATGATAAATAAGAAAAGCGGTGTGATGGGAATAAGTAATATTTCATCGGATATGCGCGACCTGGAGCTGGCAGCAAACTCAGGTAATAAGAGAGCTATACTGGCCCTGGAAATGTATGCCTATAAAGTAAAAAAATTCATTGGTGCCTATATTGCTGCTCTCAACGGTCTCGATCTGCTTGTGTTTACGGGAGGAGTGGGTGAAAATGATTTCAATGTGAGAAAAATGATATGCTCGGGAATGGAATATATGGGCATCGAGTTCGATAATGAAATAAACCATGGCAAAAAAGGACAGGACTTGATCATATCCAGACCCTCGTCCAGGGCAACGGTTATGGTCGTTACAACAAACGAGGAACTGGTGATTGCAACAGATACCAAAAATATTGTGACGTCAAAGAAAAAAGTAAGAATTTAATCCATCCAAAAATGACCCTGAAGAAGTTAAGTGAACTGAGAAAATTACTTGACAATAAACCAGTTAAGAGACTTGTCCTGGCAGCTGCACATGACAGCCAGTCACTGGGAGCCGTACTCAAGGCGGCAGAAAATAAAATTATCACCCCCATCCTGATAGGTGATGAAAAGGAAATAAGAAGACTGGCAGGGGAAGGGAATTATAAGCTTGAAGGAATAAAGCTCATTGATGAACCCATTATTGAGAAAACCTCCGAAATGGCAGTGAGAATGGTTCACGACGGAGAGGCTGACGTGCTGATGAAAGGGAAAGTGGGTACTTCTACACTGCTGAAGCATGTACTTAATAAAAGCTGGGGTCTGAGAGATGGAAAACTGCTCTCGCATTTTGCGATTTTTGAGGTCAGTACCTACCATAAGCTTATTTCGGTCACTGATGTTGCAATGAATATCGCGCCAAACCTGCAGGAAAAAATATCAATTATCAATAATTCGGTTAACTGCCTCAATATGCTCGGGATCGATATGCCCAAAATAGCAGTCCTGGGTGCCGTTGAAATGGTTAATGAAAGCATGCAGGCAACAATGGATGCAGCCTTGCTGTCGAAGATGAACCAGCGGGACCAGATCAAAAACTGTATCATAGACGGACCACTTGCCTTTGATAATGCCATTAGCCTGGAAAGTGCGATACATAAGGGAATAAAATCTGAAGTGGCCGGCGATACCGACCTGCTGCTTATGCCCGATATCGAAGTGGGTAATGTGCTGTATAAATCACTTGTATTCTTTGCCAGGGCTAAAGTGGCATCTGTCATTCTAGGTGCCTCAGCACCTATTGTTCTGACATCCCGGTCCGACAGCGAACAGGCAAAATATGACAGCCTGCTTCTTGCAGCAGCAACAGTAAAATAACTATTATATGATTACTTCACTTGAACAGCTCGCTGAACTGGTAAAGAATAAAAAGGATAAACCAAAATTAGCTGTTACATGGGCCCAGGATGAAAATACACTCGGGGCAGTCGAAAAAGCTGTACGCGAGAATATGATAGAAGCATTCCTGTTCGGAGACAGACAAAAGATTGAGGCTGTTTCAGCTAATCTTGGCCTTGATGCAGGACTCTTCGTTATTAAACATATAGATAATGAGAAAGAGGCCGCAGTGGAATCTGTAAGAATGGTGAAGACGGGTGAGGCCGATATACTTATGAAAGGGCTCGTTGGAACAGATAAGTTCCTGAAAGCAGTGCTCGACAAGGAAAAAGGCCTTATGAAACCCGGTGCTGTGCTCAGCTATGTGTGCGCGGTGGATGTACCTGATTATCACAAACTGCTCTTTATTACCGATACAGCCGTCCTGCCATTTCCCGACCTTGACCAGAAAGTGGCAATGGCCGAATATGCCATTGGGATGGCAGCAAGATTCGGAATAAGTAAACCCAGGGTGGCACTTATTGGTGCTACCGAAAAAGTGAGCAGGCATTTCCAGAATTCAGTGGATTATGCCATCATGTGCAAGATGGCTGAAAGAGGCCAGATAAGTCCCTGTATAATGGACGGACCACTGGATATTTTCCTGGCATGTGACAGGAAAAGTGCCGAAATTAAAGGGGTTGATACACCCGTTGGCGGGGATGCAGATATACTCCTGTTTCCTTCACTCGAAGCATGTAACCCTTTCTATAAGGGACTGATGCTCTTTGGAAAAGGAGAGCTGGCAGGTATGCTGATGGGAACAGAAGCCCCTGTGGTGCTTATGTCAAGGAGCGAAAGTGAAAAATCAAAATTCTATTGCATAGCACTGTCATGCCTGATGGCAGGGACAGATAAATAGTATATGATCATGGAGAAACTGGTACTGGCAATAAACCCCGGATCAACATCGAGCAAATTCGGCCTTTATAGTGATGATGAATTAGTTTTTGATGCCACAATAAGGCACAGTTCTGATGAAATATCAGCCTATGGGAGAATAAGTGAGCAGCTTACCTTCAGAAAGAACCTGATAATGAAGGAACTGAAAAAACATCAAGTAAACATTAACAATATTGCTGCTGTTGTTGGAAGGGGAGGCCTTCTTAAACCTATTGAATCAGGTGTTTACGAGGTCAATCAACAGATGCTGGAAGAACTGGAACGCGGTGATCGTGGTGAACATGCAAGTAACCTGGGGGGACTGATAGCTTCTGATATTGCACAGGAGATAAAGGGTGCGGTGGCCTTTATTGTGGACCCTGTCGTAGTTGATGAACTCCAGGAGGTGGCAAGGCTTTCAGGACATCCCCTGCTGGAACGCAGGTCAATCTTTCATGCTCTTAACCAGAAAGCCGTTGCCCGGGCTTACGCTGACTCGGTAGGTAAAAATTATGAGGAAATGAACCTGATCATAGCCCATATGGGAGGAGGTATAAGCGTTGGAGCACATGTGAAAGGCAGGGTGGTCGATGTGAATAACGCACTTAACGGCGAGGGACCTTTTTCACCTGAAAGATCAGGAACCCTGCCTGCAGGACAGCTGGTGAAACTCTGTTTCAGTGGTGAATATTCAGAAGACGAGGTAATGAAAATGATCAACGGCAGGGGCGGAATGGTGGCCTATCTTGATAGCAACAGTTTTAAGGAGATATGCCAGAGAGCCGATTCCGGGGATGAGAAAGCCAGGCTGGTCAGTGAAGCATCAGCATACCAGGTGGCAAAGGAAATAGGTGCCTGCGCTGCAGTGATGAAGGGCAGGGTGGATGCTATTATCCTTACGGGCGGACTGGCTCATGAAGAAGCCCATAATGATTATATAAAGGATATGGTGAGCTTTATCGCCGACGTTATTGCCTATCCGGGGGAAGATGAGCTGATGGCATTGGCCCATAGCGGACTGCTGGCAATCAAGGGGAAAGTAAAGGTTAAAGAATATAAGTAATTGTACGTGCCGCCTGTCATCAAATGCAGATCATTTGCCCGGGAGATTTGAGCCTGCAACTTCAATGGATCTTTATAAATGCCCTGACACCCAGACTTATGGATTACTAACGGAAACAGGCAACACTTTCCCGTTGAAGTATTTCCTGCCTTCCGTGGCAAACCAGCTGATGAATTCAGCCATCTCATCCGGTCTTAAGGGAGCCCTGTAACCCGGGAAAGCTTCATTCAGCATCTCCGTCTGCACTGCACCAAGCGCCAGGCAGTTGAAAAAGATCTTTTCTTTCTCAAATTCGTAGGCCAGGCTCTCTGTGAGATTCGACAGGGCTGCCTTGCTGGCATTGTAAACAGACATGCCCGGGTACCTGGAACTGCCCTGGAAACCTCCCATACTGCTGATATTGACAATGTGACTTCCCTTACGGAACCTGCCGGACAATAATTTGATTAATAAGAGAGGACTTAAGAAATTTGTTTCGGTCATCAGGCCTATCTCCGAATAGCTTAAATCTCCTAAAGGCTTGCTAACCAGTGAGCCTGCATTATTTATCAGGACGTCAACCAGGGAGAAATGCTCATCAAGCTCTTTTAAGAAGCTCTCGGGACTTTTAAGGCTCTCGTTAATATCAGTTGCCATGTAAGTGATATTGTTGAATTCTGCTTCCCCGGAGAGCTTCCTGAGCAAGGATTCAGATCTCGATATGGCCAGGATGTGGTTATTTTTGTTGGCGGCCAGGGTTTTGGCCGTTTCTCTGCCTATCCCCCTGCTCGCCCCGGTGATGATTATATTCATAATTCTGTGACCTTGATGTTCCTTATTCCTAAAATTTGTATCATTGCAGACAAAGTTACAATTTTTGATCAAGCAATCAGCTTGCAGATAAATTTAAGCGGATAACAGGATGAGATCATCACTCTTTAAATTAATTTCAATCCTAATCATTGTTTGTTCACTGGCCGTTCGTCCCGGATCAGGACAGGACCTGGTAAGCAGTTACGGAGAAACAAGTCGTTCACTGACCGTTCGTCCCGGATCAGGACAGGATCGCAGGAGCAGTGCTAAAGAAAGCAGGCCTCCGCTGTCAGAACGCATGTTTTTCGGGGGTAGTTTTGGATTGCAGTTCGGAACCATAACGAATATCGAGATATCACCCGTGGCAGGTTTGTGGCTTTTACCGCGACTGGCTATTGCGGCAGGTCCCAGCTGGCAGTACTACAGCGATCCGCTCGGAAAAACCAGTATCTACGGTGGCAGGGGATATTTGCGTTTTATGTTTATACGCGATTTTAACCAGTTTATTCCCCTGGGAATAAACCTGGGTTTGTTTACCCATGCTGAATATGAGGCTCTCAGCCTTGAAAATGATTTCTGGTCGCTCAGTCCTTCCGGCAATGCAAGGATATGGCAGCATAACGCCCTGCTGGGACTGGGTTTAAGCCAGCCTCTCGGAAGAAAATCATCAATGAACATTTATTTCCTCTGGGTAGTCACTGAATCAGAATTTCAGATATACAACAACCCGGAAGTGAGGATTGATTTTCTCTTCTAGTTTGCTTCCTCCGCTCCCGCAGACATTTTTCAGCTCAACAGGGTAAGCCTTCGTCGCCCCGTCCGCCTTCGTCGCCCCGTCCGCCTTCGGCTAACCGAAGACGGGCCAAATCAACCTCTCAAACAGGTTCGTACCCTTAAAATACGTTCTCGTAGTATTGAACTGCAGGCTGGTAATATTATAATTCACCAGCCCGGTAACAGCATATAATTTCGCTTCCGAAACTGGTTTTATAAACATTTAAAACAAGAAAAATGAAAACACAAAAATTGGTACTTATCGGAATTGTCATGTTGTTATCCACTTCTGTCTTTGCCCAGGGCAAGGACAGTCGTTTCAGCTTTGAACTTAATACCGGTCCGGCATTTTCAGTATCTGATCTGAATAACAGCCAGTTAAATCCGGGATTTGGCTTTGAAAGCATTTTTCACTACAGGTTTTTGCCTCATACAAGTGTATACGCAGGCTGGGGCTGGAACAGGATTGCAGCCAACGAATCATTTGCCGGCAGCGATATCTGCTTTGAGGAGACTGGTTATATTATGGGACTTCAATTTATGCATCCCATTTCTGATTCCCGTTTTTCCTGGTATTTAAGAGCAGCTGCACTGTATAATCATATCGAGACTGAGAATGCTGATGGGGATATTATTAGCGACTCAAAGCATGGTTTTGGCTACCAACTTGGCTGTGGTGTGGCATATAGATTAAGCAGAAACTGGCAACTCACGGCAGGTATGAAATTCAATTCGCTCACAAGAGACTCACAATTTGAAGGCACTGCAAAAATACTTGAATACAAATATATTTCAGGAATTCGTATGGGTTTTGTAAAACAATTTTAAACATCTGCCAGGCAGAAAAAATTCAGTAAAATGAAAAAATCAAAACACAATATTATCATATTATTAGCTGTATCTATTCTACTCATAGGTAATAAAGTAACAGCACAAACAGAGTACTCTATTAATGGCCACCTGGTTGATGAGGGTAAGGAACCTGTCATGTTTGCTCATGTGGCACTTCTTTCATTCCAGGATTCATCAATAATTGCCGGCACTGTTTCTGATGAAACAGGAGGATTCAGCCTTAAATATAATAGCCAGGGAAAATACCTTCTGTCAGCAACTTTTGTTGGCTTCGACAATTATATGAAAGAGCTTGAATTATCAGGCAGGCAAAATATTGATCTGGGAACCATTCTATTAAAATCCAAACAAATAGAATTAAAGGAAATTGTGGTTAGGGCCGAACGTCTCAAAGCCAGGCAGCATGTAGATAAAATCACTTATTATGTGAATTCTGCTATGAAAATAAGCTCTGATACAGGTATAGACATGATCAGGCATATCCCGGGGGTAAAAGTTGATCTGATGCAAAATGTATCCCTTAACGGATCGCAGGACATACTGATCCTTGTCGAAGGAATTGAAAGGGATGCAGATTATCTCGCACAGGTCAATCCGGATAAAATTGACAGGATAGAAATAAAAGAAACACCTGGTGTTGAGTATGATGCAGGTGTTGATGGGCTTATTGATATTATCCTGAAAAAGGATGAACACAGAGGTGTTGATGGCCATGTTTATCTGAATATCCCTACTGCCGGGGACGAAGTGTTTTCCTTCCCCACGGCTGGAATTAACTTTGCATTTGATAAACTGACACTCTATACTTCATATAATGGTGCTTTTAGTTTCTTTGATGTTGAAACAGAGGATCAAAGGGTGTTTTCTTCTGAAGGCAACAGTGGAGAAATTACAGGTATTGAGAGCCTGAGTCAGCGCAACTGGTCCCAAAAGCTGCATTTTGGAATGGATTATTTCCATAATGATAATAACCGTCTGAATATATATGGATTTATCAGCCTTTTCTCAAATAACCAGGGAGGGAGCTTTCTATTAACCGAGGACTATGAGGGATCAGGGAATGAAGTGAATAATTATGATAAAACTGACTTTGACATCAACAGGTCAGCTTACACTTCCATTTATTATCAACATATATTTGGAAATGGTGAAGAATTGAGTCTTGAAGCCGATCTGTACAGCTTGCGATCAGATGTTAGACTTAATCTGGAGGATACTGAAAACAGTGCAGTGTATATGAGTCATTCAAAACCCGGTGAAACTTCGCTGAGTTCACGCTTGAATCTTAGTATTCCTCTGAATAAACAACTGGTTTTCAGGACTGGAATAAGTCAAAAGCTCAGATATACAAGTGATGACCTGCTGGCTGGGTACAGACATTCGGAAAGTGCTTCCGCAGTCCATCTGTCGGCCCATTATTCGAAAGGAAAATTGCAGGGTAATGCCGGTATAAGGGGTGAATATTTACAATATGGGACAAACGATCAGCAGATTAGAAATAAGCTGATGGCAATGCCTGCTTTGAACATAAAATATAGTCTCAAAAACGGAGATCAGTTCTTGTTCTCATATAAAAAAGGCATTAACCGCCCTAATTTGTTTCAATTGAACCCTTACCAGATAACCACTGACCCTTTCCTGACACAAAAAGGTAATCCTGACCTGGAACCTGCAATTAAGCATGATCTTAACCTGGATTACAGCTGGACTTTCGGGAGTAGTTTCCTGAGGACCGGAATATTCTATTCATACAGGAAGGATGTTTTTGAGTACCTGACTGTTCCAGGAGACGACTTCAGCCTGGGGAAGGAAATGCATAATCTTGGTAATATGCATAGCTCGGGAATAAGGACATCAGGAAGTGTGAAGCTTCACAGTAAAATTACTATCAATCCGTTTTTCGAATTGTTTTACGTCCGTACAAATCCCAACGAATTTGCGCAGGCAAATCATATTATTGAAAGGGCTGCAATAAACTATAAGACAGCTTTGTCGGCCATAGTTCTCCTTCAGGAAGATCTTTCATTATCATTGTCTGCAAGTTATAATAGTCCCCTTACCGGTATTCAGAATGATTACCATGAAGATATTTTATACTTTGTTTCGCTGGAGAAAACCTTCTTTGGTAGACTGAAAGCAGGTATTACTTCAGCTATCCCTTTTAAAAAGAAATTCACTTACCAGGGATACAATATTGCTGGTAATGGATTTGAGCAGACCATAAATAAGGATATCAGGGTATCACTTTTCCCCGTTTGGCTTAAAATCAGGTATTCATTCGCATCCGGTAGAAAAGCAACAAGGATAAAGCGCGATATATCTTTTGAAGAGAGCAGACCTAAAAAAGGCTTCTGATAAAATGAATGGATATTTGTTAACTATTTATAATTTCGTAAATATGTCTTTTAAACAAATTCATAAAACTCTCAGTTTTAAACAGCTTTTCTTTTTCTTGCTGGGATTTACGACTGTAATTCAGTTAGTTATAATTCTTTATAATCATTTTACCGCTTACGCTGTCCTGTCCGGATTCGAAGATTTCTTTATACGCCTGATTATAGGAGTGTTTTTAAGCCTGTTAGCAGGGTTTATTATGGCGTATGCAGATCTCTTTATAATTGTATACCTGAACAGATCTACGACATGGAATAAGAGGGTAATTAGTCGTTTGCTGGCAGAGTTACCGGCAAGCTTGCTGGTAGCGCTTATTATTTCTGTCATTTTCACTACTATCAGGGATTTAATGAGTCCCTATTCCAACGAACTGAGCAATGTACTTATCAGTAATGTACTGATCTTTTCAGTTGTGAATATAATTCTGGTGATCATACTTGAGGGATGGCTATTCTCCATTGAGAGCAGGAAAGCGAAGGAAACAGCTGAAAATCTACGAAAGGAATTATCACAGGTTAAGTTTGAAGTACTGAAAAGTCAGATAAACCCTCATTTTATGTTCAATAGTCTCAATGTCTTATCAGGCTTGATAAGCAAAGATAAGTCAATGGCACAGCAGTTTATTGATGAGTTTTCACTTGTATACCGGCATGTGCTTGAGACAATTGAACAGCAGGTGACTACACTGGGTAAGGAGCTTGAATTTGCACGGTCTTACCTTTTCCTGCAGCAAATGAGATATGGTGAAAGCCTTACCTATAAGGTTAAAGTGAGAGCAGAAGCCATGAACTGGCTATTACCTCCTCTTTCTCTTCAGGTTGTACTTGAAAATGCCCTCAAGCACAATACTGTTAACGATTCAGCACCACTTGGAATAGATATAGCAGAGGAAGAAGGGTTCCTGATTGTAAAAAACAAGATACAACCCAAGGTTTCTATCGAAGGATCAACAGGATTAGGGCTTAAAAACCTTAGGAAAAGATATTACCTGATCACAAGTCAGCAACCCCTCTTTTGGATTGAAGATTATGTATATATTGCCAAATTGCCGCTATTAAAACCTGATGAAGATGAAAGTATTGATAATTGAAGACGAGAAACTGGCAGCAGACAAGCTCGGAGAAATGCTAAAAAGCATTGAACCGGA
>JAZBOI010000279.1:0-4695 GCA_036351095.1 Bacteroidales bacterium
CACATAATTTATCCACAGCGAAAATGTTGCCTCATCATTCGTTCCATCAAGATTGACATCATCTTCTACAATAATCATATCGTTTACACCATCAAAGCTTCTTCCTGAAAGCACCTTCCCTGCCACGGCTGATGTTCCCCAATTAAAACCAAAATTACCATACTGTGTTGCATCCTGAAAGTCCCCATCCAGGTGCATTACCTGTACATATTCAGAGCTCCATGTTTCATGTGAAGAGGGATCTGAGGTTATACCTGGCTTACCATAGAGCATTTGAATATCAGTATCTGTATCATATGATACCACTGGTATTCTGATCCATGCAGAATATTGACCGTTTGAAGAATTATATTGAATAATCTCATGCTTCAGCGGATTACCAGCTGCATCAGTAAAGGCAACGTCGTATCCGTTTGCTGACTGCAATTTCCCTCCATTACCAGTGGCTGCCAGGTCAGAATCAGTAAATGCCACGAGTAGAGGGTAGTCAATTAGATCATCGTTACCCGATACCTGGTTATGATCAATGGTAATTGTTTTATAGTATTCATACCCAAAGGTTACAATAGGTGGGGGGTTTTCTATAATCACCGCCTTACCGGTCATAATATTTGATGCACCGCTCGCCACTTTTGTTGCAACAACCTTATAAACACCTTCTGTCAAACCTGTCCAGCTTAAGATTCCTCCCGTACCCGAAACCGGAGCACCCTGGTCTATTCCGTTATTGGTGAGTTGATAATTAACTCCTGTTTGAGATCCTGATAATTGTACTGTTAGTCCAGCAGATCCGGAACAATACGATCCTGAGCCTGTAACATCAAAAACCTCAGGTAAGTAATGGTCTGAGGACCCAAAGGACATAAATGTACCCGGAGCATTCTGATTATTATATTCAGTCGTAACCCACTGGTTTGATTTTGCGACAGATGAAATCCTTATCTCATCCATCCTACCGTTAAAATAACGGTTTGCACCAATTTGTTCGATAAATCCGCCACCAAATTCTATCTGTGCGTTAGTCTCAAGCCTCCTGGTAACAGTAGCGGTAGAATTAACTATACCATCAATCAAGAGAGTATGCACATTGCCCCAGGTTCCTGCAACATAGTACCACTGTCCTGCATTCCAGGTAGTTGATGTTGAAAACCTTCTTTCGAATGACCCGGAGTGCTCAATTTTAAAGTATAAAGCTCCATCTGGTGTATATGAATGTTCCTGCCCGATAAGAACAAATGTGAAGTGGTTATTGGCATCTGTATACTTATTGAATATTGTCTGGCAGGTAGCAGTTGATGAATTAAAATTTACTGAAGGTCTGAACCAGAAAGATACTGTACCCTCCGTTGCATCAATATCAGGAACTCTAACCCTATCATTAACCCCATCAAAGGATCTGCCATTGGCAAACAATCCCGGGCCCCCGGAGGAACCAGAATTAGTTCCATCATTCCCATTAGAAGTAGCATCCAGCAAGTTCCCATTTAAATGCCACACACCACTATATCCTACCCACGTTGATGTTGTTGACGGATCGGTTCCAATGGATGAATTCCCAAAATAAAGATAAAAACTATGGCCACCAGCAGGTAATGAAGGAATCCGAACCCATGCTACTATTTCACCTGATACAGGATTATAGCTCTCAAGCTCATGGTCAAGCGGATTAATATTATCTTCTGAAAATACAATATCCCAACCTGAGGCATTCTCAACATAACCTCCGTTGGCTATGGTTCTGAGATCATTGTCTGCAAAAGATACAAGCACAGGAAAATCTGTATGGGGACCTCCGCTGACCTGGGCGGCGGGGATGGTAACAGTTTTGCGATAAGCATAACCGGTGAGCCATTGAGCACTTAATGCCTGGCTAAATATGAAAGCCACTGTAAGTAATATAATCTTCCTCGAAAGTCGATTAAATCTCTTATTAGTTAGATTATGGGTGAGGTTGGTTATATTTTTCACTATGGGTTTCACAAATAAGAAAAAAGTTACACTTTCGACCACTCTTTGTCTCTGGTCAAAACTATTAAAGTTTTATACGTTACTTCATACACTTTGTTGTATGAACACCATTAAATCTATATTTTATGACTATAAATCTGACTTTTAGGTTGCACATGGATAATCTTTTCCCATGCCACTAAAGATAAATGAAATTCTCTGTGGAAAGAGCGCCCTTTAAAGGGCCGCTTGTTTAATAAAGTGGAATGTTATTAACAATATCGCTTAAAGCCGGTCCTGCGATACACTGACAGGTGTTTCCCTTACTAGATAATCAGCATGGCATCACCATAGGTGCCGAAACGGTATTTCTCCTTCACTGCTTCCTCATAAGCATCAAACACCAGGTGGTATCCTCCAAATGCCGCTACCATCATGAGCAGGGTTGAATAAGGCAGGTGGAAATTACTTACCATCATATCGGGAACGCTGAACTCATAGGGAGGAAAGATGAATTTATTCGTCCATCCATCATAGGGCTTCACATTTCCATCTGTCGAAACAGAGCTTTCAAGTGTCCTTACAACCGTTGTCCCGACAGCGCAAACATTATTCCTCATCTTTTTGGCAGCGTTGACCTGATCGGCCGCTTCCTCTGATATAAGTATCCTCTCCGAATCCATCTTATGCTTGGTGAGGTCTTCCACATCAACGCTTCTGAAATTACCAAGACCTACATGAAGGGTTATCTCGCCGAAACCCACACCAAGTATCTCAAAACGCTTAAGCAGTTCCCTGCTGAAATGCAGTCCCGCTGTGGGAGCCGCTACCGCACCCTCATGCTTGGCAAAAATAGTTTGGTACCTCTCATCATCCTCCGGTTCAACCGGGCGCTCAATGAACTTGGGAAGCGGTGTCTCGCCCAGGCTGTAAAGCGTGTTCTTAAACTCTTCATAGGAACCGTCATAAAGAAATCTCAAAGTCCTTCCCCTTGAAGTAGTATTATCAATTACTTCAGCTACCAGCACATCATCCTCTCCAAAATACAGCTTATTCCCTATCCTAATCTTCCTGGCAGGGTCAACGAGAACATCCCATAAACGCTGTTCACGATTCAGTTCACGAAGGAGAAAAACCTCAATCTCCGCGCCTGTTTTTTCCTTATTGCCAAAAAGACGCGCCGGGAAAACCTTTGTATTGTTGAAAACAAGCAGATCATTCTCCCTGAAATACTCAATAATTTCCTTGAATACCCTGTGCTCTATCTTACCTGTTTTCCTGTCAACCACCATCAATCGTGATTCATCCCTGTTCTTAGACGGGTATAAGGCTATCAACTCCTGTGGTAATCTGTACTTAAATTGAGATAACTTCATTAATTATTTATTATATGTTTTTCTTAAAATATCCACCCTTATACGTGCAAAAATCAATATTGTTTCAAATTGATCAATTTTTTATAAAAATATTTCCTGCCGGCTCTCAACTTTCACGGAAGGAATTCATGAGCTGCTCAAAATATGTCAGCTGCATTGCATCATCCAGTTTGTATTCGCCTATGGCTGTCCGCGTAAGCTTTGAAAGGTAGGCACCGCTGTCAAGATAACTCCCAAAATCCCTGGCAAAAGACCTTATATAGGTTCCCTTACTGCACGATAGTCTCAGGCTAATAAGTGGAAGGTCAAAATCTATAAGCTCCAGATCATAAAAAAACACTTTCCGGGCTTCCATCTTAATTTCTATTCCCCTGCGCGCATAGTCATATGCTCTCCTGCCATTAATATTCTTTGCTGAAAAAACAGGCGGTACCTGTTCGTATTCACCCTCAAAATGCTTAAGGGCTTCCACGACCATTTCCCTGTTTATATGCCCTGTTTCAAACCTGCCGTCAACCTCTGTCTCCAGGTCAAAAGAGGGTGTTGTTTCACCCAGGTGTAAGGTAGCTATATATTCCTTATTTCTATCCTGTATCTCACTTATTTTTTTTGTGTATTTGCCTGTGCATATAATCATCAGTCCGCTGGCAAGCGGATCAAGAGTACCTGCATGGCCTACCTTAATTTTTTTATACCCGTATGTATTCCTGATAATATTCTTTACTTTTTTAACAAGGTCAAAAGATGTCCAGTACAGTGGCTTGTCAAATAAAAGCAACTGTCCTTCCAGAAAGTCGGTTTGTTTATCTATTATCATCCTGCAAATATTATTGCGAGCAAGCCTATCAATATACAATAGATACCGAACCAGTATAATTTGCCCTTTTTCACCAGGTTAACCATCCACCTGCATGCCAGGTACCCTGTCAGGAAAGCAGCCACAAAACCGGCAATTATAGCCCCCGGGCCAACTGAATTTGCTGAAGAATAATCGCCATCAAACAATTTCAGCAGGTTTGCCCCTATCACCGGTATCAAAACCATGAGGAAAGAGAAACGAGCCAGGTTCTCCTTTTTATTGCCGAGCATCAGTCCTGTCGAAATGGTTGCCCCTGAACGAGAAATACCCGGCAATACCGCCAGGGCCTGGGCAATACCGATAATAAAGGCATGAAAATATCCTATTTCCCTTCTCCTGTCTTTCATAAAGTGTGATCCTATCAGCAGTGCTGCCGTCACCAGCAGCATAAAACCTACGAATACTATATTCCCCTCAAAAAAGGATTCAATCTCCTGCTCAAAAAACAAACCGATAACAGCAACCGGTAGCATGGAAACAAGTATTTTCAGAACGTATTCTGTTTCACTGTTC
>JAZBOI010000280.1:0-2916 GCA_036351095.1 Bacteroidales bacterium
TACCTTTTCGCAGAGGTTGGCCATATCATTTATGAAACTGATTTTTGTAGCCAGCATGGCATTGGCGGCATACTTGGTCATTTCTGCCGATGGTATGTCCATGAAGATTACCGGGTGACCGTTCAGTACAAATGGTTTATACATTTTTTCAATAAGCCTGGATGCCCTTTCCGAATCAGCACCCACTATTATCCTTTCGGGCTTCATACAGTCGTTCACTGCGTCTCCTTCCTTTAGAAATTCAGGGTTGGAGGCTACGTCAAAATCAATTGAGGCTTTTCTCTTTGCCAGTTCACCGGCTATTTTCTTCCTAACTTTTTCGGATGTTCCGATGGGAACGGTACTTTTTGTTATTACCAGCAGGTAATCGGTCATGTGGCGACCGATATCCTCAGCCACGGACATAACGTATTTAAGGTCGGCACTCCCGTCTTCATCGGGAGGCGTGCCAACGGCTATCAATGCTGCTTCTGAACCCTCCAGGGCTTCCTTAATGTCTGTTGAGAATTTCAACCTTCCTGCATCCACGTTCCTGCTGACCATGGGTGCCAGTCCAGGTTCGTAAATAGGTATTATTCCTTTGTTGAGCTTTTCTATCTTGTCGCTGTCGGTATCGATGCAATGGACAATTATTCCTGTTTCGGCCAGGCAGGTTCCTGACACGAGGCCAACATAACCAGTTCCTATTATGGTGATCTTCATATTCGATTATTAGCAGGCTTATTTTTTATGTCTGATTTATCTTAAGCTGAGCAAAGCTACAAATTTTAGCTTTATTCTCAAATAAGCAGTTCGTCCCAGATAAGCAGCCTGGACTCAAATAAGCAGCTCGGCCTTCAGAACAGTAAGAGCCTCACCTTCTATTTCAACCCGATCGTCAAGCAGCCTGACACCAAGTTTACCTGTTCTGCTTGAAGCCTGGAAGGACCTGAACTCCTTCTTACCGGTCTTCATATTCCAGAAAGGGGCAAGTGCACAATGTGCTGATCCCGTTACAGGGTCTTCACCTATACCCAGGTCAGGTACAAAGCATCTTACAACAAAGTCATAATCAGGATTGGATGATTTGGCTGTTACAATCAGTTCTCCAAGCCCTGCCTTTCTAATGGCGTCAGGAACAGGGTTGGCATCTTTCACTTCTTTTTCAGAACTCACAAGCACCAGCTTCCAGTCATAATCACTCTGGTAAAGTTCAAGGGCATCAAGCCCCGTGCTTTTTTTGAAGGAGGAGGGGATATCGATCCTGCGGAGACTGTATACAGGGAAGTTCATTATTATTTTACTTCCCTTCTTTGAGATGCTGAGCTCACCTGCCCTGGACCGGAATCTGATGGGGCTGTCAGGCTTTACTCTTCCTGTCTCATAGAGTATATGAGAAGCTGAGAGGGTGGCATGTCCGCAGAGGTCGACCTCGCTCACCGGGGTGAAGAAGCGTATTTCAAAATCCTTTCCATGTGGCCTGACAAAGGCTGTTTCGGACAGATTCATTTCCATTGCAATGTTTTGCATCATTTCAGCCGGAGGCATTTCATCGGCAATAAAGACAGCGGCGGGATTGCCTTTGAAGGGTTCTGAGGTGAAAGCATCAACCTGGAATATAGTACTATTCATGATCGTTACAATTTTTACGGAATTTCATTATTGGCTTACAATATAATAAATCATCCCGAGCCTGGAAAAAGAGTGAAATACGGACTTTGATATTTGGAGACTGGAGAAAGGGTGATATACGGACTTTGATATTTGGAGACTGGAGAAAGGGTGATATAAGGGCTATATTATTTTGAGCCTGAAAAAAGAGTGATATATGGACTGCAAATAGGAGATATAATCGTAATTTGTATGATGAAACCGTGAAATACATAAAAAAATGTCTGTTGAGAACAAAGGAAAAAGGATCATTCCCAGTGGAAAGAGCATGCTTATAGAAACAAGCGACATGCATACCTGTGGTGAGCCGCTCAGGATAATAACGGGTGGACTGCCAGCCCTGCAGGGTTCCAGCATACTGGAGAGAAGAAAATATTTTGCCGATCATTATGATCATATACGCACTGCCCTGATGCTGGAACCCAGGGGACATGCGGATATGTATGGTGCCGTGCTCACCGAACCATTGTCAGAAGGAGCTGACCTGGGAGCCTTCTTTATGCACAATGAAGGTTACAGCACGATGTGCGGGCATGCAATTATTGCAATAACGAAGTTTGCCATTGAGTCAGGCCTCGTGCGCAAGGAAGGTCAGAAACAGGTCCTTGAAATTGATGTCCCTGCAGGCAGGGTCAGGTCTGCTGCTAATGTGAAGGACGGAATAGTGGATAAGGTGTCTTTTCTGAATGTGCCTTCTTTCCTCCTGTTAAAGGATGAGACAGTTGAGGTAAAGGGCATAGGACGTGTCATGTTCGATGTTGCCTTTGGAGGAGCTTTTTATGCTTTCTGCGATGCCGGTGAGCTTGGTCTTAACCTGGATGCCACTGACTATGATAAGCTTATTGATTACGGTAAGAAAATAAAATTGTCTGTTATCGAAAACTTCAGGATAGATCATCCTTATGAGCCTGAGCTGGGTTTTCTCTACGGAACGATTTTTACCGGTCCGGCATACGACCTTGATAACTGGAGCCGTAACGTATGTGTCTTTGCCGCGGGACAGGTTGACCGTTCCCCGACCGGTACGGGGATAAGTGCCAGGGCTGCATTGCATTATGCCAAAGGTGAACTGCCGCTTAACAGGGCTGTTACAATAGAAAGCATCCTGGGTAGCACCATGGATGTTGAAATAATGGAAGTTGTGGACTATGGCCCATACAGTGCAGTTATCCCGGAAGTAAGAGCAAGAGCCTGGTATACAGGCAGGCACGAATTCAGGATCGACAGTAATGACCCTCTTAAAGAAGGGTTTATCTTCAGGTGAAA
>JAZBOI010000281.1:0-3163 GCA_036351095.1 Bacteroidales bacterium
AGGAAAAATTAAAGCTTGAAGCAAAAAATAAATTGGACGAAATTTCTTCCTTACTGCAAAAAATCAAAAACCAGAAAGTGGATGAGCTTGAAAAGACAGAGTATGAAAAGCTGGTAAAAGAGCTCGAGGAGATCAGGGCAAAAATAGTGGAGAAATATGAAACATTTGATAAGTCCATGGAAGGGAAATGGGATAAGTTCGAAAAAAATATCTACCAGGATATTGAATCCTTCAACAAGGCTTATAAAAAAGCAGGGCACCTGTTCAAGCCAGGAAAAGGCAGCTATAAATCAGAGAGAGAATAGGCACATGTGCCGGGTGTAATTCTGGGACAGGCACAGTAAGTAAGCCATAAGACAGTGACAGGGGGATACTCCTGTATGGACCTAAAACTACCACCATAAACTGAAAAATACCGGCGGAATTCGTAACTTTATGTGTTATTGACCAATCTCTTCCCCACATATGGATAATGATGAAAGCCTGCAGTTCATTGAGAAAATCTTTAGCGCTGAGAAGCCCGTAGAAGCTAATAACAGCCTGGTACAACATTTCTATGACATTATTGATGATGTGATCCTTTTACTCGATCCGCAGGGCAGAATCAAATTCATGAATAAACGTGCCGGCGAACTGCTGGGCTTTAATGATAATAGTTACTTCGGGCAGAGCTTCCCTGATATTTCCATAACGGAAGAAGAAAGGAATGATTTCAGGATCTGCCTTGAAAAGATAATAAAGGACAGGCAGAATTCCGGGCACCAATATAATTTCCATGTTCTTACAGGCCCTGACAGGACAGAGAGAGACTTTATCAGATCATATACCCGTGTGATAAGCGATAGCGGGAAGCGCCCGCTGGGCCTTTTCATACATGGTAGAATAGCGGAAAAAGCCACACAATTGATACCCGGCTCCGGTGACAGAGAAAGCAGCCAGGACAAAGAAGATAAAGGAAGCCAGGCAACAAGCGAGTTTATTGCAAATATAAGTCATGATATCAGGACCCCGCTGAGTGCCATAATGGGCTTTACCGAACAGCTTATGCAAACCGGGCTGGATAAGAAACAGCAGGAATACCTGGAAATAATTGATAAATCATCTGAGCACCTGTATGATCTTGTAAATGATATACTTGTATATACAAAAAGTGAAGCCAGGCAAATAAAACTGGATGCAGGACCTTTCAAAATAGACAATACCATAAAGTATGCTTTCAAATCACTTAAGGCAAAGGCAAAGGAGAAAAATATACGCTTCTCATATGAGATAGATGATGCACTGGATGTTGTGGTCATAGGCGATTCATTCAGGCTCAGGCAGGTACTGCTGAATATGCTGAGCAATGCTATTAAATTCACTGACCGGGGTTATGTCAAGCTGAGGTGCATGGCCGAAGAAAAATCGGGTGACCTTCTGAGGGTACGCTTTGATATTATCGATACAGGTATAGGTATCAGCCCGGAAAACCTGAAAACAATCTTCAATAAATTCAGGCAGGCCGATCCAGCCTGGGGAAGACAATACGGGGGAACAGGGCTTGGACTGACGATATGCAAGAACCTGATCGAATTGCAGGATGGTAGCCTCTCCGTTTCGAGCCGTGAGAATGAAGGCTCAACTTTCAGTTTTATTTTACCATACGAGAAAGCCAGGATGAGTAAGCTATTATCTGATAATACAGGGCAGGTTGACCTGAATAAATTAAAGGGCAGAAAGGTTTTACTGGTTGAAGATGACAGCGTTAACCGGCTGCTGGGTAAAACAATCCTGGAGAAGTTTGGATGCATTTATGAAATTGCAGTGAATGGAAAAGAAACACTGGAGAAGATAAATAATAATGATTATGAACTGATATTGCTCGATATTAACCTTCCCGACACCAGCGGACTGGATATAGCAAGGTACATAAGGAATGTGAAAAAGGATAGCAGAACGAAGATTGTGGCTTTCTCTGCAGTTATAACAGGAGAGGACATCATGGGATATAAAAGTGCAGGTATCAATGATTTCCTCTTGAAACCCTACAAGGAGATAAACCTGTATAATATATTATGCAATGCTTTTGATATAGAGCATGATAAGACCCGGGCCTCCTCCAGGACAGAGGTCATACTTAAGGAAGAGACCGCTGATAAGCTGTATGACCTTACAGGCTTGAAGGAAATGATTGGTTCAAACAAAAAGGCTTATAAACAGGTATTGAATGAGTTCATTACAAATACACAGAATACTATTAATCTTTTTAAGGAATCAATGGATGCAGGTGACTGGAAAAAGATAGGTGAAGCCTCTCATAAAATACTGCCATCATACCGCCACCTGAAAGTTAACTCGGTAATCCCCGGACTGGAAGAGATAAACAGGAGAACCAGGGCGGACAGCAGTGCTGATACAATGCCTGCACTGGTGGACAAAACAATAAAATCAATGCGAAAAGTGACAGAAGCAATAAAGAAAGAACTGCCGGAGAAATGAAACTGAAGGAAAAGAAAAAACCAAATAATCGTGGAAACTACAAAGCTTAAAACATACAATATTGATGCAGCGGTACTTGCGCTGCATAAGCTGGTGCCCGATGCTGAAACCATAAGAGGCTGGAAAAACAAGGGGATACATATCTCAATTATCTGCGATAATGATGAAATAGCCGAAAAGCTTTCGCGATCCTTTGAAGGTGTAACAGATGAAATACATCTCCTGCCACAGAAAGGAACAAATGGAAATAATAAATCAAAGTCCATCCTGAAAAAAAGGATAAAAAGACCGGGTGAAGGGCTTAAAAAAACAATATTTATAACTGATCATCCCTCATTTATCTCAAAAATGAAACCTGCAGAGATAGCTCTGTCAGCAGGATTATGCAATAATGAAAGCTCTAAGAAAGCTTTTTATGACAGTGGCGCCGATATTGTGCTGAACAGTATTGATAATATCATTATCCGGAAAGATGAAGGCGGCAATCCACGCTTCAGCCAGACCATTCCGGGCATATTCAGACAATTTGATCACTTTACCAGCTCACTGGAAAACAGGAAACCCGTTTTTTTCTTCGATTATGACGGTACATTAACGCCTATTATCAATGATCCTGAAAAAGCATTTATCAGCAAAGAGAAGAAAAAACTGCTTAATAAGCTCTCCTCCTCGCATAATGTAGCTA
>JAZBOI010000282.1:0-6525 GCA_036351095.1 Bacteroidales bacterium
ATATCCCATGACCGACTCCAGGGCACCTTTCCTGTCGAGGATAAAAACCACCTTGTTTCCTGCATCAGCCAGGGCTATATACTTACTGTTTGTTGCTATACTTGTTATAATAGCCTCATCATCGTATGGTCCCCATTCATCAATCAGCTTTCCCGATATATCATACAGGAGTATCGTCTCCATGGTGGCAGCATAAATAGTATCACCAGAGGCAGCAAGGGCAGTAATAGCTGCCGGGGTGTTTGTATTCCACAGCTGTTCGTAAGTGCTGTTATACATTGCGAGGAAGGAATCGCCTCCACAGATTATATTATCACTACCTGCCAGGCTTACTGCCTGCAGCCTGCCATCTGTAATTTGCAGTTCATTTGTTATCTGCCATTTCGTAAGCAGCTCTTGTTTTTCTATGAGCTCTCCGGCTGCAGTTGTCCTGTCAGACCTGCCTGTGGCTATATCGTATATAATATAAGCTATACATGCAAAGATTATTACAATTGATATTATTCCTGCTGTCTTTTTATTCATATTGGTATTTACTATCGTTTACAGCTTGTTTTCACTCCATCCCTCCCTGTGCTCTTATATCAAGACATATCATAGTGTAGGAATCCCTCATTATAAGGTAGCCGTCAGCATAGGCAAAGGGTCCCCACGAATCTATTCCCTCCTCGAGTATAATGTGGTGGTCCAGCATATTCACACTGTTTGTCCGGAAATCAAAAAGGAAGAGTTCAGCCTCATCGTTTGCCAGCAGCATTTTATCATTTATCACTATAAACGGACCAAGACCGAACCTGTTTTCCTTCCCGCTGGCCCATACAGGGTTTGTGAGATCTGACACATGGTAGCATGCCAGCTGCATACGCATTTCACCCGCATCCTTTGGATGGATGGTCCACAGGTATTCCCCGTATACGATTGGTGTCTGCTGTTCGCTGGCCATTCCTTCCCTTGGTGAGTGAGCTTCTATTACCCTTGCCGTAAATCCTGATCCTTCCCTGTACACTTTCAGCTTACCTCCTCCGGCTCCATAGCCTGCGGTGAAAGCAATCTCACCGTTTCCAATGTAAACGGGACTGGGAGCAATAACTGCAGGGTTCCATTCGGATGTCTTCCAGAGGATCTCGCCCCTGTTTTCCCCTTCAGCAGCAACACCGCAAATTCCACCAACAGCCATATAGACATATGTTTTTACGCCATGAATGGTCATGGGTATTATTGATGAGTGAGACATCTTCCACTTGTCAGGGTTAGGTGTTTCCCACACCACCTCGCCTGTCCGGCAATCCACACCCATAAGCAGTGATTCACCGCCCACAGCAAGTACAGCTATATCGCCGTCAATAAGAGGACACTGGGCCGTGTACCACTGGGGTATCTCGGCGCCGTAATCAGCCACCAGGTCCAAGGTCCAGTAGAGGTCCCCGCTTTCCGGGTTAAGGCACATTACGTGGCATCTTGGGCCCATGCTCACAACATAATCGCCGCTTACGGTAGGTATACTTCTTGACATGCCATGATTACGCTTGATGGGCACATTATACCATCTTCTCCACAGTTCTTCACCTGTTTCCAGTGAGAAGCACCTCAGCGCATCGGCCCTTATTTTCTCATTGTAATCGAGCACATAAACCCTTCCATCGTGAACGGAAGCAGCTGCATGTCCTTCTCCCAGTTTTACCTCCCATACTATGGGTGGACCGTTTTCCGGGAAGGAAGAGGGCAGATTAATCCCATCACTGGCTATATTATCATAGCCTGGTCCCCTGAAGTGAGGCCAGTTGCTGCTTTCAACTGTTCCCGTTTCCGCGAACACTTCGAAAAACTCACCTATGATCACCGGGTCGCCTTCCTCTATCAGCTCAGGCCTGTTATCCTGGCCCGGCACCCTTTCTTCCAAAGGCATTCCGGGTCCGCCTCTCAGGAACCAGACAAAGGCAGTGGAGAACAGTAAAATAATTACTGCCGGGATTATTACGCGATATGTTTTTATATTCTTTATCAATGCTCAATCTCCCAAAAAAACTTTGTCAACTCATGCGGCCAGCCGGTAAAAATCAAGCCGTTGAAAAGTCATGCATCAAAGTAACATTTGGAGGCTTTCATTTTATTGCTTTACTGTCCTTCCTAAAATAAATCTGCGCAAAATACTTATAAATTGATTAACCACGAATATTATGTTGTAATAATCATATTACCTCTGTAGTGCAGGTAATACCCGGTGTAAAAGCGGGGGTAATTACATCCTTTTCTCAGCGGTAATTTTGCCCGGGAAAAGGCATAAACAGTTTACTTTGCTTCAATATCAAAAGCCATCAGGGCGTTTGTATGCCTTATGTACAGCACTTTGTTATGAATAACGGGATGAGCCCAGAAAGGGCCCATGTCGCCCAGTGTAATCTGAAAACTGCTTAAAAGATCAAATTTCTCAGGAGTAGCCTTAACCAGTCCAACATTCCCGTTTCTTTCATCGTAAATATAAAGCATACCTTCAGCTGCGATGATTGATCCCTTGCAATTCCAGCTTTCTTCCCACATCGTCCTGCCTGTTTCCCAATCTATGCAGCACCAGTTACCGTTTGCATTATTCAACCAGTTGGAGCCATAGATATATCCATCCAGCTCAAGCACACCTCCATGGTGATTGTCAAGTACAGTATCAGTCCATTCAACCGTTGCCTCCCTGCCATCATCAGACATGCTGATCATCATCCCGCCGGTATCATAGCCACCCGTAACATAGACTCTTCCGTCCTTATACAGGGGTGTTGTGCATTTGATGAGATCGAAGCGACGCATATTCGGGTCATTCGATTGTTCATGTTCAACTGTCCAAAGGATATCCCCGTTTGAAGCATCAACAGCAAATACATGATCCATTGAAACATTGACAATAATTTTCATCCCGGCATAATCTACCAGTATAGGAGAAACATAGCCGGGTTTATCATCAATGCTTTCAGATCTCCATATCAGTTCACCGGTGTTTTTATTAACTGCGATGGTCATCGTCTCTGGCCCGCCGGGTGAATAATATAGTTTTTCACCGTCGAGAAGTACTGCTTCTGCTATACCCCAGGCACCATATGTTCCATTATTTTTTTCGCTTGCTTCATAAGACCAGACTAAGTCACCGGATATTGCATTGAAACATGCCAGGTCGCCCAGGCCACTGCAGGTATACACCCTGTCATTCTCCACGATTGGGATTGCCCTGCTTTCGGGATTCGATCTGTTCCATGCCCGTCCCATCGGCTTTTTCCATAAAATATTACCGTCCATGTCAAGGGCAAACAGGATATCCATATCGTCTTCAAGACCTGTTATAAAAATGGTATTATTTCCAAATGAAGGTGAAGAATGTCCTTTTGTAAGGTCCAGGTTGGACCATAACATTTCCGGACCTCCATCCGGCCATGGTTTCATAAGACCTGTTTCAGAGGACACCCCTGTCCTGTTTTCAGGTCGCCAGTCCTGGGCATAAGTCAGGTTTACGAAAGAGATCAACAAAATAGCTGTAAAAAAGAATAGTTTGTTTTTCATTTTTTTTCTTTAAGTAGTTTATACCATGTAACTCACACTTCCCATACGAAAACTCACTCTTCGTTTACAAAAATGTTGCCACTTTTACAGATCACTGTGGCCTGCTTAACCTAGTGAAGGAGAGGGAGACTAATTTCCAGTCAGCATCCTGTTTCACATATACTTCTGTGACCTCGAAGGGATTGGTAACCTCATTTTCTCCAACAACTGCCAGGAGCGTTATCCTGTTCAGGAGGATGGCGGTATTATCTATAATATTCACCGATACTTCGTGGATGTCTGCCTTCTTGTACCAGATACCCCCGCCTTTTATGATATTAAGCTCCTGTTCAGTTCCCCATGAACCTCCCATGTGAACGAAAACAGCTTTCTCGTGAAAGAGATTACCCAGGTTTTCTGTTTCCTTATCTGACATCCACTGCCACTTCTCTTTTGAGAGGTCGACTATTTCCTGCTCTGCTGCTGAAAATTGAGCAAAGCTTCCTTGTGTGCCAATGATGAATAAGATAAATCCAGTGATTGTTGTTCTCATACGGGTATATATTTAGAATAATTATTAAGTAAAAGTCTCATTACTTATTTTAAAGCTAATTTTAAATTTCTAAAAATAGTGATTTATTATACTGGTGTATTATACACAATACTGTTTTATATACCATTTTTACAGATTAGTATGATGTTGACAATATATTTGATATTGAGATGCTATATTTGTTTCAATTATTTTAATCTGCTACGATGAAAGAGATAATATATCTTGATAAAATATCCCAGTACAATGAAATTAAAGGGACAAAAACACTTCACCCGCTTGTAAGTATTATAGATAATCATAAGAAACCTCTTCCAAACGGTAAAATACATTTTGGTCTATATGGTATCTTCCTTAAGGATGTAAAATGCGGGGAATTGAAATATGGTCGGAGCAAGTATGATTATGAAGAAGGTACACTTGTCTTTATCGGTCCCGGCCAGGTGATTGAGATAAACAATAAGGAGGATTACAGGCCAAAAGGATGGGCATTGCTTTTTCACCCGGACCTAATAAAAGGTACATCCCTGGGGAAAAATATAAGTAAATATTCATTCTTTTCATACGACATGAATGAAGCCCTGCACCTGTCACAAAAAGAACGCCTAATCGTAATTGAACTTTTTAATATAATTAAATATGAGTTAAAGAGTTCAATCGACAAACACAGCAGGAACTTAATTACAAATAATATTGAACTGTTGTTAAATTATTGTGTGAGGTTTTACGACAGGCAGTTTATTATCCGTGAGTATGTGAATAAAGATATACTTGTAAGTTTTGAACGGGAATTAGACAATTATATGAACTCTGAAAAGCCCCAATTGTCAGGACTCCCTTCTGTTGGATATTTCGCGGAGAAGTGCAACCTGTCTTCTAATTACTTTGGTGACTTAATAAAAAAAGAAACCGGCAAGTCGGCTCAGGAATTTATTCAACTAAAAATAATAGATATTGCCAAAGAAAAAATTTTTGAAACCGGAAAAACAATAAATGAAATAGCTTACGAACTTGGCTTTAAATATCCACAGCATTTCAGCAGGATGTTTAAGAAGCAAACTGGCTATTCACCAAATGAATACAGGATGATGAACAAAAATTAATCCTCATTAATTGAGTAGACCATAAGCACTTCCCCGTGACGGATATATAACTTTCCGTCTTTGATCACCGGGTGGGCCCAGTGTGGACCGGTACCTTTGGTGATCTGAAATTCACTTACTACCTCAAGCTTTTCCGGGTTAGCTTTTGCAAGACCTACATGACCGGTGCGTTCTTCAAAAAGGTAGAGCATGCCGTCGGCCGAGATGATGGGTCCCTTGCAATGCCACCTTTCAACCCATTGAGTCTCCCCGCTATTCCAGTCAATACATACCCAGTCGCCCATGGCATTGCTCATGTGGTTTGAGCTGTAAACGTAATCACCTAAAAGAACCATTCCGCCATGGTGTGGCTCAAGGTCACTGTTTGTCCAGACAATATCAACATCCCCGCCATCAGGCGATAATTTAAGCTTAACGGCAATATAGTCATAACCATTGGCTACAAGTAAATACCCATCCCTGTATATCGGTGTTACAGCATGATTTTTCCTGCTGCGTCCGCTTACATTGTTAATTTCCTCATAGTTGACCTTCCATAACATATCCCCGTTGGCTGTATTTATTCCGATGATATGGTTCGAAGTAACAGTTACAAAAATTTTCTTCCCCCCGTGTTCAATGAGGAGTGGGTTGATATACTGCGGACCCTCATTCAGCGCTTCGGCTTCCCATGCAACTGAACCGTCCTCTGCATTGAAAGCTACCACCGATGCTTTATTCCCACCGGGTGAGGCCATGATTTTTCCGTCAGCGTAAACAGGTGATTCAGAGATACCAAACATCAGGGGGCTGGAATTATACATATCATAATGATTCCTTGACCATTTTATTTTTCCATTGGTATCGACACATACCATATCTCCGCTGCCACTTATCAGGTAGATATTTCCATCAACATAAGTTGGAATACACCTTGTCCCATCGTGGTTCCTTGTCCATGCCTTACCGTATATTACTGACCATTTTTTCGCACCTTCAAGCGTAAATGCCGTAAGGACATCATCATCACCCACACGGCCAGTGATGTATATTGCATCATCTGTAATCGTTGGTGATCCATAACCGAAACCAAGGTCCTCTGCTTCCCACAGCAGATCAGGGCCTGATTCGGGCCATTCTTTTAGCAAGCCTGTTTCATTGAAGGTTCCTGACCTGCCCGGTCCCCTCCAATCGTACAACTGGCCGTAAGCCATAATTGCAGCACAAAATAACAGGAACGAAAATGAAATGATTCTTTTCATTATTAGTTTATTGTTTATTAATATTTAATTCAGATTCCCTAAAATTACCGGCCCGAAAAATAGTCATAAAAGGATAAAATTCACTGTTTTAACATTTTTTTAACAC
>JAZBOI010000283.1:0-4571 GCA_036351095.1 Bacteroidales bacterium
AGAAATATAATTTCCAATATCTCCTGCGAGTTAAGCCAGGTTTTAAGCCTGTCAGCCGGTATAATGGACAGGAAGGAGCTATGGTATAATAATATCTCGGGCAGCTTTCCACGATCAATGCTGTACATGGTGAGCCTGAGCTTCAGGCCTGCCGAATCTCTTTCACTCTCGGCAGATATCAAACACCGTAGCAGTGACAGGTGGGTCATTCCCCTTCAGGGTGTAAAAACCCGCATACCCATGGAAAAGACCAACCTGAGGCTGTCGGCAGAAATCCTGGTCACGGAACGTTTTAAACTGCGTACACGCCTTGAGCAATCCATCATTGCCGGCAGCCACGACAGGGGTTTCATGTGCTACCAGTCGGCCTCCTATTCAGCCCGGAGGCTTCCACTGGAGATAAGGGCCAGGCTGGCTATCTTTCAGACGGGCTCGTACGACAGCAGGCTTTTTGCCTGGGAGGATGACCTCCTGTATAACCCGCTGGTCAAGACTCTCTACGGCGAAGGCAGCAGGTCATACATACTGATATCATACAAACTGCAGAGAAGGGTGGAAATAAGATTTAAATATGCTGTTTCACGGCTGACAGCCACATATGATGGATATGACACCTATGATGAGTTCAAATTCCAGCTCTATTTCAGCTTTTAGCAGCCGAAGGCCGTATATCACGTATATTAAGCTGCAGATTCCTTAAGCCCTTGAATTCATTCATCTCAACGCTGTAGCAGACATCGATAGGGTGGCCCTCTTTTATCACCGGCAGCATGTTACCCTGCCCGAAGGCAATGGCCGGTATGCTTGAGGTGCCTGTTGCTTCACTGCATAGATCCAGTTTAAGGTGTTCGGCACTCTGCCCCACCACGCGGCCCATACCTGTATCATACACGTTTCTTGTCATAAAGATGGGTGCCAGGTTATCGGGTCCGAAGGGTTGGAACTGCTCAAGGATACGGTGAAATTTTTCATTGATATCACTGAAGCTAAGCTCCATATCAATGACAATCTGTGGCACCATCTGCTCCTCCGATATGGTTTTTGAAACCACTTCCTCGAACCTTTCTGCAAAAAGGGCAACGTTTTCCTTTTTCATGGTAAGCCCTGCTGCATACATATGACCTCCAAAGGTTTCCAACAGGTCACCGCAGGCCTCAATTGCCTTGTAGAGGTCATAACCCGTCACCGAGCGTGCAGAGCCTGTGGCAAAGCCATTCGATTCAGTCAGGATAACAGTTGGCCTGTAATGTGTTTCTATGAGCCTGGAAGCCACTATGCCAATCACACCCTTATGCCATCCCGGGTTATACAGGACAGTGGTAAGTGCATTCAGGTGCCTTGGATCAGACGATATCATCCTGAGGGCTTCGGTGGTAATATTTCGGTCAACTGAGCGCCTGTCCCTGTTGCAATCACCTATCTCCCTGCTCATCTCCTCGGCAAGAAGACCATCCTCGGAAATCATCAGCTCAACAGCCTTATTGCCTGATTCCATACGACCTGCAGCATTTATCCTGGGTCCTATCTTAAAAATGATGTCCTCAATAGATATCCTCTTTCGTATCTCTGAATCCTTTATGATCTTGCCTATCCCCATCCGTGGATTCTCGTTAAGCTGCAAAAGTCCGAAATGAGCCATTATCCTGTTTTCCCCGGTGAGAGGAACAATATCCGAGGCTATGCTTATTGCGACCAGGTCGAGGTACTGCACCAGCTCTTCAAAGGCGATGCCATTGACCCTTGAATATGCCTGTATAAGTTTGAAGCCGACACCGCAACCTGACAGGTCCTTGTAGGGGTAATTGCATCCGGGCTGCTTGGGATCAAGCACTGCTGTTGCATCGGGAACGGTATCGCCGGGAAAGTGATGATCGCAGATGATAACATCAAGGCCCAGTGAACTGGCATATTTGATCTTTTCGACAGCCTTTATGCCACAGTCGATGGTTATCATCAGCTTGCAATTGTTTGCATGGGCATAGTCAATACCCTTTGATGAGATCCCGTAACCCTCTTTATACCTGTCGGGTATATAAAAATCAATATTGGGGTAAATATTCCTAAGGAAAGAATAGAGAAGGGCAACCGAGGTGGTGCCGTCCACATCATAATCACCGTAGATAAGTATTTTTTCATTCTTATATATGGCCGATGAGATCCGGTCAACAGCAATATTCATATCCTTCATCAGGAAGGGATCATGCAGGTTGTCCAGGCTGGGCCTGAAAAAGCTACGGGCCTCTTCAAAACTGGTAATGCCCCTCTGCACCATAAGGGTAGCAAGTGCATGTGGTACATCAAGACTGTTCATCAGTTGCTTTACCACAACATTATCGCCCGCTTCCTTTATGACCCAGTTTCTTTCCATAATCAGCTTTTCCAGTTTATCCCGAATACTTTCCCGAAATTATTCCTTACTATTTGTTTGGCTTTTATAAAATCCTGTTCCTCTCCCAGTTCTTTCGCCAGCGAGGTAACGCCCTTATCAGTGTAACCGCATGGATTGATATGCTTGAAATAGTCAAGGTCAGTATTGATATTAAAGGCAAAACCATGCATGGTAATAAACCTGCTGGCCCTCACCCCTATTGCACATATCTTCCTTGCCTGTCCCCCCGAACCTTCCTTCCCGTCAATCCACACCCCCGTAGCTCCTTCCATTCGACCAGCCTCAATACCATACTCCCTAAGAGTAAGTATTATCACTTCCTCTATCCTGTGGATATACTCTTTGAGTGTCAGCCCGAATTCCTCAAGATCAAGCAAAGGGTAACCTACTATCTGTCCCGGTCCGTGATAGGTAATATCTCCTCCCCTGTTTATCCTGTAGAATGATGCCTCTTTGGCCTGCAGCTGGATATGGTTCACAAGGAGATTATTCTCAGAACCGCTCCTTCCCAGTGTATATACATGCGGGTGCTCAACGAACAGCAGCCTGTGCACCTGCTCCATCCTTTCACCGGGACTAAGTGTGCGATTCTTCATTTTAATGTCCAGCATCCCGCTGAACAGCTGCTCCTGGTAATCCCAGGTATCCTTGTAATCTCTTAAACCCAGATCTTCAAAAATCACTTCCCTTTCCACAGGTCTGCATTGTTTTTAATTTCTCTTAACATGTTTTTCTGCATGATATGACGAACGTACCAAAGGGCTGCTTTCAACGAAGAGGAAACCTTTTTCCAGGCCTGCCTTCCTGTATTTTTCAAACATGGCCGGCTCAACATAATCGACCACTTCCATGTGTGCAAGTGAGGGCTGCAGGTACTGTCCGATGGTAAGAACACTACACCCGGCCTCAAGAAGGTCATCCATGCTGGCATATACCTCTTCTTCCTTCTCTCCCAGTCCCAGCATTATACCGGATTTGGTCCTGACCCCCTGCCCGCTCATATACCTCAGTACATCCAGGCTACGGCGGTATTTAGCCGCCGAGCGTATTTGCGGTGTCAGCCGTTCCACCGTTTCAAGGTTGTGGCTTATAACATCCGGGCCTGCATCAATAACTTTCTTTATATCTTTCTCAACACCCCTGAAATCAGGTATCAGTGCCTCTATTGTCGTTCCCGGGTTAATCTCCTTGACCTTCCTGATAACTTCCGCCCAGAATGCTGCACCACCGTCGGGCAGGTCATCCCTGTCGACAGAGGTGATAACACAGTGCTTGAGATCCATCATACGGACCGATCCGGCAAGATTCTCCGGCTCAGCAGGATCTGGAGGCAGGGGTTTGCCCGTTATGGTGCCACAAAATTTGCATGACCTGGTGCAAATATCACCAAGGATCATAAAGGTTGCTGTACCGGCATTCCAGCACTCACCTATATTGGGACAATTACCGCTCTTGCATATGGTATGCAGATGCCTGGTCTCAACCAGCTTCTTTACCTTTACATAGCTCTCCCCGCTGGCACGCTGCATCTTGAGCCATCCAGGCAAACGCCTGTTATTCAATGTTTTATCCTTGTAGCTCATATTCGCCATTTCATTATACAAATCTAATTAAAATAGACATATTTACCTATTATGCGGATCGGGCTGATAGATAAGCCTTTGAATAAAAACTGTATTATTTTACCTCACTACAAAGGTATAAATAATCAATTTTTGTACCATTGAAGGTATCACAGGGCGCTTTTTCATTTTTTGTAATTAAATAACATACTTTTAATTGTTGACGGTGCAGGCATAATTTCTATATTTATTTTTTTAAAAATTCTAAATCTATTAACTGAAAAATAAAGCGTAATGAATAACAAGAAATTCTTAAAGATGTCCCTGGTATTGTTTGCTGTCCTTCTTTTCCCCTTAATATCAGCGGGACAGGGACAGGAAAATTTCAATAACGAAAGCTGTACCAGCATAATGGTAGGCAAGAAAGCCAGTACCGACGGCTCTGTCATGACCAGTCATACCTGCGATGCTTACTACCGCACATGGCTGGAGTTTGTGCCGGCAAAGGAACATGAGCCCGGCACCATGCACCCGGTACGATGGGGCACCATGCACACCAGTTCGAGATGGAGTGAAGAGAATATAGAAGTTAAGGGAGAGATACCGGAAGCAGAAAAAAC
>JAZBOI010000284.1:0-5962 GCA_036351095.1 Bacteroidales bacterium
AAACGTGCCAGCATAATTCGTTTCACTGCTATATCAATATCCTGCTCTGTCAAAAGACCCTGTTCAACAGCCTCCACCAGGTGAGCATAGGATACTCCGCAGTTAAGGTCAGTGCCCCTCTTAACAGCTATGGCTGCCGACTGGGCCGGTGACTCTGTATAATCCTGGAAAGTATGGAAATCATTAATAGCCCAGCAGTCAGACACTATATAGCCGTCGAAGCCCCATTCATTGCGCAGTATGTCGTATAATTCCTCGCTTGCGCAGCACGGGTGACCCCTGAACATATTATATGCACCCATAACTGATTGTACATTACCGTCGACGACCAGTGTACGGAAAGCCGGCAGGTAAGTCTCACGCAGATCGACCTCGCTGACTTCAGCATTGAATTCATGCCTCAGTGGCTCCGGACCGGAATGAACGGCATAATGTTTGGCTGTTGCCACTGTCTTAAGGTAACGGGGATCATCACCCTGCATGCCCAGCACAAACTGCAGTCCCATGCGCCCGCTAAGGTAAGGATCTTCGCCATAGGTCTCATGTCCCCTTCCCCAGCGTGGATCCCTGAAGATATTTATGTTTGGCGACCAGAAGGTCAGTCCCTGGTATATATCGCGCATGCCCCTGCGCTGGTAATCATGAAACTTGGCCCTTGCCTCATCGGAGATTATGCTTGCTATCCCGAACATCAGCGTCTCATCCCATGAAGCAGCAAGGGTAATAGACTGTGGAAAGACGGTTGCCCAGCCAGACCGCGCCACACCGTGCAGGGCCTCATTCCACCAGTTATATTCCGGTACACCCAGCCTGGGTATGGCCGGCGCATTGTACAGTAACTGGTCGGCCTTCTCTTTCAGTGTCATTCGCGCAACCAGGTCATCCACCCTTTCTTCGAAAGACAGTTCAGTATCCATGAAAGGATAACTTTCGGGCTGCTGGGCAGAAAGAGAAAGGGATAAGATAATAAAGAGGAAGGAGGAGAATATAATCTTCATTATACTAAAATTTCATAATTAAATGACTTTCCTGCCCACACCTATCTTACGGAAAATTTATATACTGTCTTTGAAGTAAATGGTTTTCCGGGTTCGAGCACTGTTGAAGGAAATTCCGGCTGATTGGGGCTGTCAGGGAAGTGTTGTGTCTCAAGGCATAAGCCGCTCCTGTATTCATATCCCTTCCCTCCGTGACCTACCTGCAGCCCGTCAAGGAAATTACCGCAATAAAATTGTACACCGGGCTGATCGGTTGTCATTTCAATCATTCTACCCGATCCGGACTCATAAACCACTGCATCCGGTTCATCCTTGTTGTCCAGTACGAAATTATGATCATACACCAGGCCGAGCCGTAACTGCTCGTGATCATCTTCTATGCGTTCACCAATAACATGAGGGCTTGTGAAATCGAAAGGTGTTCCTTCAACAGGTCTGAGTTCCCCCGTAGGGATAAGATAAGCATCCACGGGTGTAAACTTTGATGCGGCTATCGTCAGCTCATGGTCCAGTATGTTACCTATTCCTGCACCATGCAGGTTAAAATAAGCATGGTTGGTTATATTCAGGACTGTCTTTTTATCAGTACTGCACTTATATTCTATGACCAGCTCATTCAAATCAGTCCATGTATATGAAGCTTCAGCTGTCACTTCACCGGGATAACCTTCTTCCATATCGGGACTGATATAGGTGAACTTTACCTTTGGCTTCTCCCCCTCTTTTTCTATTATCTCTGTGTCCCACACAACGCTGTGCCATCCGCCTGGTCCCCCGTGAAGGGTATTGGGCGGGTTATTTACGGTGAGTATATATTCAACACCGTCAAGAGTGAATTTTGCGTTTGCTATACGGTTGGCGTACCGTCCCACCACGGATCCGAAGTAGGGGTCACCATTTACGTATTCCTCAAGTGTCTCGTAGCCAAAGGTAATATTCTCCCTTTCACCTTCCCTGTCGGGCACCTCCAGCCATACCAGGGTTGCACCGTAATTCGTAAGTTTAACGGTATTGCCCCTGTTATTGGTCAGGGTGATCAATTCGACCTTTTTACCGTCAATTTCACCAAAATTTTCTCTTTTCATTGTGTATTCTTCATTTATTGTCTCCCTGCATCCGGCAAACAGGAGCAGTGCAAGGACAGGGGTCAGCATTTTTAAGTCAGTTATTTTCATAAGTGCATTTTAAAGTGTTAAAATTACTTTGTGAGCCAGCAAGCTCCGTTTATGATCGTTTTATTTCTGGAAATATTTGATTGATCTCTGTAATTATTTACACAAATTTAAAAAATATATGCAATTAGTTTGTGCTGTGTTTAATTTCCGGAAAGGTATTTATCAATACTTCCGGCCTTTCTCATTGACCATGGGCACGAACCTGACGGGCAGCACGCTCTGCTGCCTGATCTTTCCGTTCTTTTTAATATTGAGTATAAGGTACTGAATACCGCTTCCGCCCACGGGTATAATCATACGGCCTCCCTCGGCCAGCTGGTTCTTGAGTGGTTCAGGTATGTCGTTTGGTGCACAGGTAACAATAATGGCGTCATAGGGAGCATGTTCGGCCCAGCCTTCATATCCGTCACCTATCTTAACGTGCACATTATCATATCCCAGGCCGGACAGTAACTCTTTTGCCTTTTTGCCCAGTGTTTCAATAATCTCTATAGTATAAACCTCATCCACAATTTCAGCAAGGATAGCTGCCTGGTAACCTGATCCTGTACCTATCTCGAGAACTTTCATAGAAGGTTCAGGCTCGAGGTATTCAGTCATGAATGCCACAATATATGGCTGTGATATAGTCTGTCCCTCACCGATTGACAGTGGTCCGTCGCGGTAAGCATACCTGCGGGCTTCTTCCGGCACAAAAAGGCGCCTTTCCACCTTTTTCATGGCACTTATCACCCTGGCATCTTTTATGCCACGTGCAATTATCTGGTTATCGACCATACGTTCTCTGAGCTCACTGTAATCAGTCTGCGAAACGCATGTACTCATGCTCACAAGAAATATTACGGCAAGCCATACAGACTTTGTTTTCCCCATAGCCCTTAATATACTGGTTTATACCCAATAATGCAAGAGTTGGGGACAGGAATTTTTAGCGGCCGGTCCTAAGAAAGCAAAAGCCCGGGCCGGATTTTTACAGCTATTCCTTATTGAAATGTGTATCGTACCAGTCAAGCATCCTCCTCCAGTGATCATGAAAATCGGCTTCATTGCTTGCCATGCCGGCCCCGTGACCACCATTAATATAATTTACCCATACCACTTCCTTGCCCAGGCGCCTCATTGCATAATACAGCTCCCTGGTATTCAGTGCAGGCACATTCCAGTCGCCCTCCCCTGTGAGCAATAGGTGAGGTGTCTTTATCCTGTCGGCAAAAAGAACGGCTGAAGTGGCAAAATACTTCATCGGGGCATCCCACAGGCTTTCTCCTATCCTGTCCTGGCCCACCTCAGCTGCCGCATAATTCCTTGTTCCAATGCGCGGGCTGTCGCCCAGGAAACTTACGATATTGGTTTTCCCGGAAATGTTTATCGCTGCTGCGAACCTGTCAGTTTGTGTGATCAGCAGTGAAGTGGCATATCCACCGTAGCTGGTACCATGCACCCCCAGCTTATCTTTATCTACCAGTCCTTTTTCAATAAGCTTATTAATACCGGAGGTAATACCCTTAATCCAGGCTTCTCCGGGATAGCCTTCAATAAGATTAACAGAAGGTTTAAAACCGAAATAACCCGCATTGGCAATAAGGTTCATTGAATAACTGTAACCATTATTGAAAAATGTTTCATAAATCTCGCACACTAGAGGGTACTCTTTTCCCTCTTGATAATCGACAGGGTAATACAGTACCCCGTATAATTCCTTTCCGTCGGCATCGAGATATTTTACCAGTTCACTCCTTGTCATCTTCCGGTTTTCGATCCACGGATTAAGATCGGTCAGTTTATTTATATCTTCGAATTCAGTATCAGTTACGTAAAAATCCTCCGGCATGTCGCCATCCGAAAGGGTAAAGAACAATCTGCTCCCGTCCTTTGACAGTTGCCATGATGAATAAAGGTTCGAGTCTTTGACAAGGTTGTGGAACTGACCTGTCTCAATTTCATATTCAACGAGGCCACGCTCCCATTTATCATGGGCCGAATAGCTCATATACCATGCACTGCCGTCAGGTTTCCAGTCAATTATCCTTAGCCTGGGACTGTTCTCTTCATCTTCGGGCAATTCATACACAAGCTTCATGTCCCTTGTATCTGTATTAATCATCCAGTAGCCCTTCTTTGTTGAAGCAAGCACATGTTTGCCGTCAGGACTCCACCTCATCACCGAGAATTTTGCTTTCGATGTATCCTTTTTGACTATTTCTGTTGTATCAGAGGATATCTTTACAGCATCATCTTCGAAAACCGACCTGATAAATACATGGTTTGAATCAATGTATGCATATTTTGTATGGCTGTCATCCCAGCTGATATTTATTCGTTTTTCAGACATTTCAATAAGGGTATCCCTTTTTGATGAGTCATCCAGGTCGATCATATAAAGGCCATAATCCGTTCCGCCGCTCCTGTCATAGCTTGTTTTCTTCGGTATATATTCTATGAAGGTCATCGTGCCGGCATCATCACTAAGGTTAACATTCGAATACCTGCTTTCAGGCAGGAGCTGGCTTACAGTTCCTGAGCCAATATCTACTTTAACGGGTATACTGAGGGATGAATGATTCCTTATCTTATCCCATTTAAGGAAAGGCTTTTGTGAATCATATACCGTTACCGGTCCCGAGGTGGCTTCCCTGAATAAGGAGTCACCCTCTGCAGCCCAGGTTTCTGACCTGAGTGAAAGCAGCAGGTATTTACCGTCAGGTGACCATTCAAGCAAAGAGTTGGAAGCTATATCAAGATCTGTTTTCAATTTTATCCGCTTAAGCCTGTCATTCAGTGCATTGTATAAATACAACCTGAACTCTTCATTCTCATATACCAGGCAGGCCAGTTCACTTCCCCCGGGACTCCATTCCATACCTTCTGTTATCATGGCTTCATCAAAAACATGATGAGTGATATTTTGTTTTGTGTCGATTATCACTACCTGCCCCGTGTAGGGTGCAACATAATTGGGATCACCATACCTGTCATGATCAATATTCAGCCTGTCCTTACGGGCTCTGATTAAGCCTGCCACCAGGCTGCCATCATCAGTAATATCCATAGCATTGAAGGATTTCACATCCAGGACGTCCCGGACAGTGAAAGATGTTTTCTGAGGATAAAGAAGAAAGGGTACCAGGGCAAGAAGCGCCAGGGATGTAATTTTTTTCATAGAAATAATTAATTTATTAAAAATATGGAACGGTATTTGAATTTAATAAAGCGTAAATTTAAGAAATTAGTAACAGGCTTGGGAAAGTCCATTATTAATATATGTTAATTATACGATCCTGTGAAGTCTTTTTCAATATTAATTTAATTTGGTAACTTTGAATGAGTTAAAAATTTCAATTCATATCATAAATCTATAAACACAATTATAATGAGAATCTTAATATTAATAATTTTAGCCGCCATAACAGCATCCTGTGCATCCAGGCTTGCCTCCCGCAGTTCTGATGATACACTGCAGATGATTGAGGGAACGGTGAGCACTGAAGACGGAAGCGCGGTAAAGAATGCAGTGATCTTTGTTGATGGGTATCCGACTGCTGCGAGGAGCAACAGTCATGGTTATTTCAATTTAGGTATAAAACATGACGCAGATACTGTTGCAGTATATTCCGAGGCTCACGGGAGCGAAAAAACAGCCTACAGTGGACAGGACAACATTAATTTCACCCTGGCAGGCTCATTTAACGCAAACCTGACCATCCCTGATGAGGACGAGGAACTGGTTGATATAGGCTACGGCAAAACGTCCAGAAGAAACCTGACCACAACAGTTGGCAGTGTAAGTAA
>JAZBOI010000285.1:0-5875 GCA_036351095.1 Bacteroidales bacterium
CGGATAAAGAAACTGAATACAAGCTTGGCCTCTGTTCCTCGGCCACCTTTTCCGACGATTCACGCTGGGTGACCGCACGCAAGGGATACAGCGAGGAAGAGGCGGAGAAAATGAGAGAGCAGAAAAAGAAAATAAAGAATAAAGTGGTGCTGCTCAAGCTCGAAAGCGGTGAGAAAAGAACCTTTGACGACATACAGCAATTTACACTCAGCAAAGACAACAAGAACCTGGTAATGAGCGGCTACCCGGGTGATGACAGCAAAAGTTACGACCTGTATATATATGATCTCGATAATGGCAGTTTAAAAAATATCGGTAACGTATCTGACTACAGCCTGAACAAAAAAGGAAACCGCCTTGCCTATATAATTGATGCTGAAGGGATGAAGGGTAATGGTGTGGAACTTTTCAACCTCGAGGACTATTCCACCAGGCTGATTGATACCGATACAAGCACCTATACAGACCTTAGCTGGGAAAAAGAAGGCGAGGCCTTCACTTTTCTGAAAGCATTTTCAGATACCGGCTATGTCGAAAAAAATCATATTGTTTTTGCTGTGCGTAACATTTACAGCCAGCCGGAAATCAATAAACTGGAGCCGGCAGAAATAGATGCCATCCCGGAAAATATGAGAGTAAGGGAAACATTTTCTCCAAGGTTCTCAAAAGACATGAAAGTACTGTATTTCGGTATTTATGACTGGAATGTCAAAGAGAAAAAGGAAAAGGATAAGAAAGATGAGAAAATACCTGATGTGGATATATGGCACTGGAAAGATGATCCCATCAAGCCGGCACAGGAGAAAATCTATGAGAGGAGCGATAAGGATTTTGTATACCTGTGCTCCTGGAGCCTGGACAATGATAAGGTCCACCGTATAAGCAATGAGGAATTCAGGGAATACAGTATCACTGCCGATGGCCGCAATGTGATTATCAGCAGCGATCTGCCCTACCGCCCGGCTTTCAGGCTCGAGCATTTTGATCACTACCTGGTGGATGCTTCAACAGGTGAGAAAAAGCTTATTATCGAGAATTTCACAAGCCTGCGCAGCTCATCGCCTGACGGTAAGTATATACCCTATTTTAAGGATAAGAACTGGTGGGTTTATGATATTGAAAAAGATGAAAACAGGGTGATAAGCTCATCAATAGAAACGGAGCTTTGGAATACAAGGGATGACAGCCCAAAGGATATTAAACCTCCCTTCGGTACGGGTGGCTGGTATGAAGATGACAGTCATATGCTTATCTATGATGAATACGATGTATGGAAGGTATCTCCCGTAACAGCTGAAGCGGAGAAGCTTTCAGAAGGCAGGGAAGACGAGATAATCTTCAGGGCCATGAGGCTGGACTACGAGGATGACTATTACAAGCATGATGAGGATCTTTACCTCTCGGCCAGGGGAGATAAAACAAAGAAGAGCGGCTTTTACCGGGTAAGTCCGGATGGGAAAACCCGGGAACTTATTTACGATGATTACTATATATCGGGTCTGAGAAAGGCAAAGGACACGGATAAGTTAATATACAGGTCGGAAAGTTATTCTGATTCACCCGACCTCTTCCTGACGGAAGGCAATTTCAGGAAAAAGGAACAGGTGACAAATACCAATCCACAGCAGGCTGACTATTACTGGGGCAGGAGTGAGCTCGTAAATTTCACAAACAAGGACGGGAAGGAAATGCAGGGAGCGCTCCACTATCCTGCCAACTACGAGGAAGGCAAGCAGTACCCGATGATAGTCTATATATACGAGATAAGGTCCACATCAGTGCACAGGTACATAAGCCCGAGCCCTGAAAGTGCCTATAATATCACCAATTATTCGACGGATGGGTTTTTTGTTTTCCAGCCTGATATCGTTTATAAGACCAATCAGCCGGGAGAGTCAGCAGTAGACTGCGTGGTTCCTGCCGTGGAAAAAGTTATAGAAACAGGGATGATCGACGCTGATAAGATTGCATTGATGGGTCACAGCTGGGGGGCTTACCAGACAAGCTTCATCATAACGCAAACCGACCTGTTCGCTGCTGCTGTTGCAGGGGCACCACTGATCAACATGATAAGTATGTACAATGAAATATACTGGAATACCGGCGGACCGAACCAGCAAATATTTGAAACCTCTCAGGGCAGGCTGAGGGAACCATGGTGGGAGCTGATGGACGAATATATGGCTAACAGCCCCATGTTCAATGCCGGAAATATCACCACGCCCCTGCTGGTAACATTCGGTAACCAGGACGGTGCCGTTGACTGGCACCAGGGTATAGAAATGTTCACCACGATGAGGAGGATGCAAAAACCCTTTATCATGCTTGTTTACGAAGGCGAAAACCATGGACTCAGAAAAGATGAAAACATGCTTGACTATTCACTGAAAGTAAAACAGTTCATAGATCACTACCTGCTTGGTGAACCGGCAGAGAAATGGATAGAAGAAGGAAGGACTTTCATAGAGAAGAAAGAGGAAGAGCAGCTGGCAAAGGGAAAATAGTATTAACCGGCTGCCTGCTTTGTTGATCGCAGCTGAAAAAAGTGCGCTTAAAATATAAGGGTAGCTGAAATATAATTCTTATACTGCACAGATAGAGCTTAAAACTATTGGCAGCTAAGATTTATTAATTATTTTTAAGGATTCGTAGCGATTTATAATATTCCCTATGAGTGAAGCAATCCTGAAAGCACTGATGCAACTGTTTGCCCTGATAATCAAGCAGGATGGAGGAATGCTTTTAAGTGAAAGGGAATATGTGGTTAATTTCCTTAATAAACAGCTCAACCATGATTCTGTGAATGCCTTCCTGGAACTATTTGACCAGGATGCAGGACCATTGATGTATCATGTACCCAAAGGGGAAAACAAACCACCATCAGTAAAGGATTCTGTTAAGATATTCAGCATCTGCAGGCAGATAAACAAAACCCTTAACCAGTCACAGAAAGTGGTTGTCCTCATGATGCTCTACGAGATGGTAAATTCTGATAAAAGGTTTACCAGGTCACGCATGAATATAATAAATACCGTATCTGAGGTTTTCAGGATTTCCCCTGAAGAATTCAGAAGTATTGAATTGTACATCAAACATGATCATGCAGGCGAACCAGGAGACGGATCAATACTGGTATATAAACAAAGTGATGGCTGCCCTGACTGCGAAGACCATGCCGACGCAGGCAAGCATGAACATAACCTGATAATTATCCTGCGGATCAGCAGTGTTGACCTTTATTTTATCAAACATTATTCCGACAACCAGCTCTTTCTCAACGGTCTCCCTCTTGATGCCGGGAAAATCTATACAATGGCCAAAGGAAGCTCCCTGAGGTATCAGCATGGAATGCCCGTTTATTACAGTGATATTTCTTCACACTACCTCAGTCAAAAGGAAACAGAAAAAATCAGCCTCGTAGCCAAAAACCTGACATATAAGTTTCCAGGTGGCCATTATGGTCTGCGGGATGTGAATATTGCCGAAAGGGAGGGGGGACTTATTGGTATAATGGGAGCCAGCGGCTCGGGCAAAACAACATTGCTTAACCTCCTCTGTGGACTTCTCGAGCCATCGGGCGGATCGGTGGAGATAAACAGCATTGACCTCAACAAGAGCGCCGGGGAACTTGACGGCATTATTGGCTATGTGTCGCAGGATGACATGCTTATGGAAGATCTTACTGTTTTCGAGAATCTTTATTATGCGGCAAGCCTGTGCTTCAGCGAGATGGATAATACTGGAATCATCAGGCTGGTTGACAATATGCTCTTATCCATCGGGCTGTATGAAAAAAGAGAGCTTAAGGTTGGCTCTTCACTGAACAAGGTTATCAGTGGCGGACAGAGGAAGAGGCTTAATATAGCTCTCGAACTGATCCGTGAACCATCAGTATTATACCTGGATGAGCCTACATCAGGACTGTCATCGAGAGATTCGGAAAATATCATGGACCTTCTCCGTGAATTGAGCTTTAAGGGCAAGCTAATTATTACATCCGTGCACCAGCCATCATCCGAGATATTCAAAATGTTCGACAGGATAATAATCCTGGATAAAGGGGGTGAGATGGTATATTATGGAAATCCCATTGAAGCTCTGATCCATTTTAAGACCATTGATGCCCAGATAGACAGCCATATAGGGGAATGCCCGAGCTGCGGTAATGTTAACCCCGAGACGATTTTTAATATTCTTGAGACAGAGGTGGTTGACGAATTTGGACGTTATACGGGCATAAGGAAACGCTCCCCTTCCGACTGGTCAAAGGAATACAAAGGACTTGATCCGGACAGGCAATTTGATGAAGTGAAGACCAAACCCGTATCAAACCTGAAAAAACCGGGCAGCTTAAGACAATTTATGATTTTTTTGCGCAGGGATATGGGCAGTAAGCTCTCGAATCGCCAGTATGTTTTGCTTACACTGCTGGAAGCCCCGGTGCTTGCACTCATACTGTCATACATAATAAGGTATATAGCTGATCCCCGGTCAGACATTTATATCTTCCGTGAAAACGAGAACATCCCGGTATATATATTCATGTGCCTCATTGTTGCACTGTTCCTGGGTTTAGTGACCAGTGCAGAAGAAATTTTCAAGGATAAAAAGATACTTAAAAGGGAACAGTTGCTTAACCTTAGCAGGGGCAGCTACCTTCTTTCAAAAGTAATCCTGTTGCTCATAATATCAGCCATCCAATCTTTCCTCTTCGTAATAGTAGCTAACCCCATCCTCGGAATTAAAGCACTATATTTCCATTACTGGTTCGCAATGTTTACCACGGCTGTATTTGCCAATATTCTTGGCCTGAATGTTTCCGCCACCTTTAATTCGGTCATTACTATCTATATCGTTGTTCCCCTGCTTATGATACCCATGATGCTCCTTAGCGGGGCAATGTTCCCCTTTGACAAGATTAACCGCAGCATAGGAAGTGTTGAGAAAGTGCCGTGGATAGCTGAAATAATGCCAACCAGGTGGACATATGAAGCTCTTATGGTTACCCAGTTCAAGGATAATAAATACGACAGGCTGGTGTATGACATTAACAAAACCATCAGCAAAGCCGACTACAATACAATATACCGTTTGCCCGAACTTAAAAATGCACTGAATACAACAGTTCTGCAGTACAGGATGGAAGGCCTTTCAGAGGAAAACAATTCCAGGCTGCCTCTTCTGAAGAACGAAATATCATCATTATCCCGGGATGAAATCCTTTACCCATTTGAGGAAGTGGATCAGCTTAATCATGCCGACTTTAACCACCTGGTGGCTGAAAAAGTATCCGGCTATATAGACTCTGTGAACAGCATATTCATTAAGATGAGTAATTCCGCAGATAGCAGGAAAGACAGGTTCATAAATGAATACCGGGTGGCACTCGACAGCCTGTATAACCATTTTCATAATGACCACCTTGAAGAAATTGTAAGGAAGATCTATGAGAAAAACAAGATCCTGGAATACAATAACAGGCTCGTTCAAAACTATGACCCGATATACCGTGAACCGGATGGCAATGATTTCCCGGCATTCAGATCCCATTTATTCGCTCCGAATAAGATATTCATGGGGATGAAGATTGAAACATATACATTTAATATGTTTGCCGTCTGGTTTATGTCACTGGTTTTATATATTTTCCTCTTCTTCAAGATATTTGAAAAGATCATGCCTGCTGCAACAAAAAAATAATCATTTGAACCCGTAACTTTTTTAATATTATTATTTTTTTACATTTGTAATATAAAGCCAATAATACCCAAGATGAAAAAATCCCGCTCAAGTATTCTGATATTGATAATCCTCTTTATTGCTTTCTCCTGCAAAAACACAGGCAATAAAAGATCAGAATTTGTTTTCCCGGAAG
>JAZBOI010000286.1:0-3923 GCA_036351095.1 Bacteroidales bacterium
AATAATCGACGAAGAATTCATATGGCTGGCCTATCATAAGGATAAGCCGGTAGCTATTTACCTTATGTGGCCCGACCTTAACATGATACTTAAGCACCTTAATGGCAAACTTAACCTTCCCGCAATGATAAAATTCCTCTATCTGAAAAAGAAAAAAACAATTACCAGGGCAAGAGGGGTGCTGATGGGTGTTATACCTGAATACCAGGGAAGGGGTATTGAATCGGGTATAATACTTAAAGTGGCCGGGGTGATGAAAAAAAAGGCTCACTACAGGGAGATTGAGTTTTCCTGGGTGGGCGACTTCAATCCTAAGATGAGAAAGATATTTATGTCGGTCGGATCGGTGCCGGCCAAGCATTATATCACATACAGGTATATGTTCGATCCCAATGCAGAATATAAACGTTATCCCATACCGGATATAAAATGACAGTTACTATGAACTACGATGCCATAATAATCGGGGCAGGCCTGGGAGGCCTTACGGCAGGAGCCAAACTTGCAAAAGAAGGAAAAAAGGTATTGCTGATAGAACAGCACGAGATACCGGGAGGATGTGCGACAACATTCAGGCGGCACGGCTATACCATGGAGGTGGGACTGCATGAGATGGATGGCCTGCACAGTGGCGATATAAAAACAAAAATATTCAATGACCTGGGGATATTTGACAGGGTGAAGTTCCTGAGGGTACCTGAATTCTACCGTTTCTATAATACAAGATATGACATTGTCGTTCCACATGATCCCGCCGAAGCCTCGGAGATACTCAAAAAGACTTTCCCTGGTGACGCGGAAGGCATAGATACATATTTTGAGCATGTCCTTAATGCACGGAAAATCATGGTGGCCTCGAAAGGAGTGAAGGACAGGAGTATTGGTGAATTTCTCGATGAAATTATTGATGATGAGAATCTTAAGCTCATACTGCTGGGCAACCTCGGCTATTTCCATGACGATCCCTATACGCTATCATATTATTACTATATCAATGCCCAGGGCAGCTATTACAGGGGAGGGGCAAATTTTGTAAAAGGAGGGTCACAGAAATTATCCGATGCCTTTGTTGATGTAATAATCAGCAACGGGGGCGACCTGCGGCTCAGGCATGAGGTCACAGAGATAATTTATGAGGACGACAGGCCGGTGGGAGTAAGGTACAGGAGCACCAGGGGCAGTGATGATATTTACTCCGACAGGGCTGCCGAAATAGTTGTCAGTTCATCCCTTCCCATGCTGGCAGAGAAAATTTTGCCCGGTGATAAAGGAAGGGAACTGCAACAGGCGATAGGCGGCCTCGAGCCCGGGGCTTCCCTCCTGACAGTCTATTATGGTTTTAAAAAAGCACTCAAATCGCTTGGTAATAAAAACTATTCAACTTTCATTTTTGATGAATCGGTGAAGAAGCAGTCCGATATACTGGAGAATAACCATTCTGACTTCGACAGTAGAAGCTTTACTTTCGTTGATTACAGCCAGCTGGATTCAGGCCTGGCGCCCGCGGGTAAAAGTGTGGGAGCTGCCTGTTGTATAGATTATACAGGTGACTGGGAGGCGCTGAGCAGTGAGGATTACAAGGCGCGGAAAGCCGGTGTGGCTGATATGATCACCACACGGCTCGACAAGCTTATTCCCGGCTTCCGGGATGCCATTGATCATGTTGAAGTGGCCACAGCCCTCACGGTAAAAAAATATACACTTAACAAAAACGGGGCTGTCTACGGCTTTGCACAGAAACCCGGCAAATCGAATGCTTACCTGTCAGTACTGCCGCCAAATATGCATATAGCCTCTGCCTGGGGAAAATTCGGAGGCGGTTTTTCCGGTGCTATATACAGCGGGTATATGACGGCAATGGAAATCTTAAGGAAAAAATAATCCTGTTTACCTGATCAGCCCAAGCTTCCTGGCCCTCTCTTCCCAGTTCTTACGGGCCAGCACCTGCATGTCCTCCACGTTATCCATCTCATCAACTATCTCGAGGCCGATAAGCGTTTCAAAGACATCCTCCATGGTAACCAGTCCGCTCACCATCCCATATTCGTCAACCACCATGGCTATGTGTGCCTTCAGGTCAATGAGCTTGTAAAAGAGCTTGATGATAGGCATTTCTTCGTTAACTATCTTAATGGGCCTGATAATTGATTTCATGGCTTCATCTCCCTCTTCATCAATTATCTTTTCCATTAATTCATCTTTCAGCACAAAACCGGTGAAATTGTTTAATTCCTCCCGGTAAATGGGTATTCTCGAAAAATTTATCTCTTCATGACTCTCATAGAAATCGTTGATCGCTGTATTTTCTTCTGCTGCAACAATAACAACCTGTGGTGTCATTATGTCCCTTACCTTGATATGCCTGAACTTCATCAGGTTCCTCAGTAATTGCGATTCTTCCTCATCAATAACACCTTCTTCAATTACACTGTCGGTTAAAGCCCTGAATTCAGTCCTGCTGATCAGGGGGTTCATCGACTCGTCCCTGCGCAGCTTTTTGGTGATAAAGTTGGTAAGTATGATAAAGGGATAAAGGGGGGAATATATCATTATCTTCAGGGCAACAACGGTAAAATGACCCAGCCTCTTCCAGTACAGGGCACCGAGTGTCTTGGGTATTATCTCCGAGAGTATCAATATAATAAGAGTAAGAATAATTGATACCAGGGTCAGGTATTCCTCTCCCCACAGCTTCTGGGCATGTGAACCAACACCTGCTGCACCTATGGTATGTGCAAAAGTGTTAAGTGTCAGTATGGCCGAAAGGGGAAGGTCAATATTCCTCTTGTACTTTTCGAGGGTAAGGGCATACTTCCTCCCCTCCTTCATCTTCATGTTAATAAAAACAGGTGTCGTGCTTAGCAGTGAAGCTTCCAGGACCGAGCACAGGAAGGAAAAGAATAATGCAATTAAAAGGTATGTAAACAGTAAGCCCATATCTAATTATAAAGATAAATGACAATAACCAAATGACAAAAGACTACAAGCCTACCCATGTAACGTACAGTTTATAAGACAGTGACAATATTATTGCTCCAAGAAAAAGTCCCATAAAGCCAAAGGCTATAAAACCGCCAATGGCCCCGAAAAAGATCACCAGCATTGGCACATCTCCTCCTTTGCCCATGATAAGTGGTTTGAGAATATTATCTATAAGGCCCATTAAAAGGAAGTATACAGTCCATAACGCAGCGGGTAGCGGATCCAGAAAAGCGAAAAGGTATATTATAAGTGGTATATTGAATATAATAGCGGGTATCTGGGCTATGGTCATAATAAGCAAAATAATTATCCATACCGCAGCCAGTGGTACGTCTGCCAGGATAAGCCCCAGTCCCATCAGCGTGGTTTGTATTATCGCAACACCCAGAACACCTGTGGCTACGTTACGTATGGTTGTGAGTGAGGCATCAAGAAATTCCTCACCCCTGTTGCCGAATACTTTCTCGAATATCACCTCGCCCGAATGAGAGGCATTCCTGAAATAAACCATGAATATACCTGCCAGTATTACAGACAGCGCAAATTGCAGTACTCCTAAACCTGTGTTGGCTATTGCTCCAAGCAAATTTTCAGTGAAATTGCTTATCTGTGGCATGAAACCCTTTATCGATTCCCCCAGATTTTCAGATGCCTGCATCCAGTTATCGTATACCCACTGGCCAATAAGGGGCCAGTCGGCCACTGCATCTGTTGGAGGAGGTATTTGCAATTCCCCCTGGGGGATAGTGTCAGCAAGATACCTCACCCCGTCAACAAGCTGGTTGACAAGCCATATGCTGGGCAGCACCAGTACCGACAGGCACACAAGGGTAATCAGCAGGGAAGCCAGCTTCTTCCGTCCCCTGAAAAAAGCGCTGAGCCATTCCAGAAGGGGAAAGAGCACTATGGCTATAATAAGTGACCACAGGAGAATATTGATA
>JAZBOI010000287.1:0-4573 GCA_036351095.1 Bacteroidales bacterium
CTGAATAACTGCGCATGGCCATATCCACAGTGCTTGCCATGGCCCCAAGGTGTATGCCTTCAGCCGTTGTTCCTCCCTGCTCATCCTCCAGGTCCAGCTTAAGGGCTTTGATGTAATCGGACCATGACCTGTTACGGTCTGACCTTGCATAGACCCAGGAATGAATTACCCGGCTGAGTGTCGAGCCATGGGATGTGATAGCCTGGTAATACTCGATATTATCCGGTATCTGTTCAGCCTTAAAGTCGTAGCCCAGCAGGCTGAATATTTCTGTTAGCTCTTCCGAGGAGAAGAGGTAAAAAAGCATCAGCACATCTGCCTGCTTGCATGCCCTGTACCTGTTTGGTGAATCGTTTTCCTTTTCCAGTATGCGATCAAGACGTATGGTGTCGCCGTATGCTTTCCGGTATTTATCCCAGTCCAGTTTCTCAAGTGATTCAAAACCTTCGAACTGCATAATTATACCCTGATCATTGAAGGGAACAAACATACGCGATGAGATATCCTTCCATGATTTAATATCATCATTGTTAAAGCCAACACGCATCTGCAGCTCTCCCAGGATATCATCGCTGAGCTCTTCAGTCAGCTCAAGTGCCCGGTTCAGTACCCATGAGGCCATAACATTTGTATAGGCATTATTATTTACTCCGGGCTGTTCTGATCCGGGATAGGAGGTGTGATATTCATCCGGGCCAACAATGCCGTGTATCTCGTAGCGGTCTCGGCGCGGATTCTTAAGGGCGATGGATGCCCAGAAAAGAGCTGTGTTGAAAATTATCTCAGCCCCATAGGCTACAAGGAATTCAATATCCCCTGTGCTCTGGTAATAGAGCCACACATTATAGGGTATGGCAGCATTGATATGCCTTTGCAGGTGAGTGTTGTCGGGTATCCAGCGCCCTGACTCGGGGTTGAGGTGTATCACCTGGCTTTCCTCCCGGCCGTTGCTGCCGCTCTGCCATGGAAACATGCTGCCACGGTAGCCGGCCCTGGCTGCCGCCTCCCTTGCCTGTTCCAGCCTCCGGTACCTGTACATCAACAGGGAGCGTGCCAGCTGTGGCTCATGCAGGTTAATGAAAGGGAAGATATACAGTTCATCCCAGAAAATATGTCCCCTGTACGCTTCCCCGTGCCAGCCCCTTGACGGAACACCGGTATCATACCCTATACTGTTGCGCGATACTGTCTGGTAAAGATGGAAAATATGCAGTCGCAAGATCATCTGGTGATCCTTCTTACCATCCTTGTTTTCTATTAGGATATCGTTTTTTTCCCATATTTCCGCCCATTCATTCGTATTTTTGTCCTTTACCTCACTGAAACCGGCAATGCGTTTTATATGTGATAATGCTTCTGTCAGCGGATCGCTGATAGCAAAATCCTTTGAAGAATACAGGCTGAGGGTTTTTTCGATCGTCACCGGGTAAAGCTTTTCGCATTCAATGCTTATATCTTCAGCGCTAAAATTTTCGCGCGTAAAGCTATGACGCTCCCCCCTGATCTCTGAATCATCCTTGTAAATCCTGACTGCCGAGGCCATGGATACTATTTTTTCCGACTGTAAAGATTCAGCTGTCAGGTACAGGAAATGGTCCCTGGTGAGGCCTTTTTCCTTCACGCTGATATGGCGGCTCTCCAGGTCGCGATACCGTTCCACGCCGTAGTTTCTCACCCGTCCGTCAATTGCCGACCTGATTGTGATATTGCCGGACCAGTTCTCCGGTATCAGTACCCATTTGACAGCTGCCTCGTGTGGATTATTCATACTGACAACACGGTGGGTGATAAGGGATGTTATCCTGTCATCCTTATCCCTGAATTTCATTTTTCTCAGGAGCGAACCTTCCTTGATGTTCAGTTCCTGGATGTATTCAAGAACCTCCGTATCTTCAAGATCAAACCAGGAGCCACCCTGGTGTTTGAAAGTCAGAAAGAGCCAGTTGGGCCAGTTGACAAGATCTTCGTTCTCTATATCCCTGCCGGCAATTTTGGATGTAGCCCTGTTATAGGCGCCGGCAAGGTATGTCCCCGGGTAATTGTATTTGTTTTCAGGTACTTCCTCCGCGGCTCCCCTGGTTGCAAATATACCGTTACCAAGGGTGCATAAGGCTTCCCTGTGTGCCTGTTCTGCAGGCTTCCATCCTTCAAATCTTAATATCCAGTTATTCATATGATTATATTTTTTTAAAATTTTATTCACTTTGTACATGAGACCGCTTCGCCAGGTTCATGTTAGTTTCATAATTTCCATATCTTTTTAATGACCTGGTTGGTGAGCAGGGGGAGAATGGCAGTTATTGAAATAAGCAGCCATGTATCCGCTTCGAGCCTTTCAAAGGAAAGAGCATTGCTTACTACCGGGATAAAATATGCGGCAAGCAGCATGATGATGCAGAAAGCAAGGGCATACCATATATATTTATTCCGGGTAACCTGGTTATTGAATACCGCTTCGTCTGCTTCGCGCATATTAAAAACGTGCAGTAGCTGGCCAATGGCAAGGCTAAAAAATGCAATATTATTACATATCTCCTTTGACAGACCCACTACTTCCAGTGCATAGACGTAAGCGGCAATAACAAAAACACTTATAACCACTCCGTATACCGCCGTAATAAGCCAGTTCCTTTTTGTAATGATTGGCTCATCGGGGTCTTTTGGAGGCTTTTCCATGATATTACTGCTACCTAAGCCTATACCCAGGGCAAGTGCCGGAAAAACATCGGATAAGAGGTTAATAAACAGCAGTTGAAGTGGCAAAAGGGGCAGGTTGAAGAATGTGAAGCTTATACCTGCAATTATAATGATCTCAGCCAGGTGATAGGAGAGCTGGTAAATAACAAACTTTTTAATATTCTCGAAAATAATACGTCCCTCTTCCACCGCCCTGACAATGGATGGAAATGCATCATCCTTCAGTACCATATCGGCTACATCATGCGCTACCTGGGTTCCCCTTTTGCCCATGGCTATACCAATATCGGCCTTTTTCAGGGCCGGTGTGTCATTAACCCCATCACCGGTCATGCCCACAATCTCACCAAGGTCCTGGAAGTGTTTTACAATATTCAGTTTCTGAGAAGGGTCAACCCTGGCAAAGACAGCCACATTTTCAAGATCTTCCACTTTATCCAGTTCCTTTCCTGTAATAACTTTGTTTCTGCCATCATTATCCAGGAGATGGATCCGGCCGGCTATATTCCGTGCTGTCTCCGGGTGGTCACCGGTAAGCATCACCACTCTTATCCCTGCATGCTGGCATTTTTCTATTGAATCGGCTATGTCCTCTCTCACGGGATCAATAAAACCGGCAATTCCCACGAAGATCATATCTTCAAGAAATTCTTCCTTTTGCCTTAGTTCACCGGCATCTGCAGCCGGTCTTTCACTGAAGGCAAAGCCAATGACCTTCAGGCCCCGTGAAGAGTTCTCTTTATCAATCTTAAGCCACTTATCCCTGAACTTACCGTCAATTTTCTTTTTTCCGTCCTTATCGATGTAGTGACTGCACAGATTAAGGATGGCACCTGTTGCCCCCTTGGCTGCAATATAGCATGTTTCATTCTCGAGATGGATACTTCCCATATACATTGACTCCGAATCAAACGGATCTTCGTTTATTTTTTCCAGATCACGAAGACTGTTATATGAGTTCTTATCGTGTTGTTTAAAGTAGTCAAGTAAAGCCGTGTCAAGCGGGTCTCCCTCGTGACCGCCCTTTGTAGCGGTGGCATCGTTGCATAATACAGCGATCTTTTTAAAGTGTTTAAAAACCTCATCTCCATTAATATCTTTTTCTTCACCCGCTTCAATCTCTCTGTTTAACAGGTGCATATTATTCAGGCTCAGCCGGTTTTTGGTCAGGGTACCTGTTTTATCTGTCAGTATAAGCGTTGTTTCACCAAGAGTCTCTATTGATGCCAGTTTTCTCACAAGCACATTTTGTTTTGCCAGCAGCAGCATTCCCTTTGCAAGAGATATGCTGGCAACTATCGGCAGTCCTTCAGGTATGGCCGCTATGGCCCAGGCAATGGCAGTCTGAAGCATAAGGTAAATATCTTTGCCGCTCAGCCATCCGAAGAAAAAGAACGAGATTGCCAGGCCTGCAATCAGCCAGATAAGTTTTTTTGTGAGACTGGAAAGCTTTTTGTTCAGCGGTATTTCCTCCCCTGTGGCACCTGCAACCATCCGGGAGATATTTCCTATCTCTGTGTCCATTCCGGTAGTCACAATGACAGCTTTTGCCTTGCCTGAAGACAGGGCAGTGCCTTTATAAAGAATATTTGTACGGTCGGCAAGTGAGGTGTCTTTGTCCAGTGTACCGGTCTGTTTCTCTACCGGCACCGACTCACCGGTAAGGGCTGATTCGTCAACCTTTAATTCACTCTCAGAAATAATGCGTGCATCGGCAGGTACCAGGTCCCCGGCTTCCATCTGAACAATATCACCCGGGACAAGTTCTTCAGCCCTTAGCTCACCGGCCTCGCCCGAACGGATTACCCTGGTATGCAGCACATCCATCTTTTTAAGGGCCTTAAGTGACGACTGGGCCTGGTATTCCATCCAGAAG
>JAZBOI010000288.1:0-3777 GCA_036351095.1 Bacteroidales bacterium
CGCCATACGCGTTTTGACCACGGCACGTCGGCTTCCCGGAGGAAGGGATAGGGTATTGCCTCGCTGTCTTCTATGGATTTATCATAGATATCGCCAAAAGACTGGCTGAAGCCTGCTGTTGGCAAGAGCAAAACAATTAATCCGATAAGAATAATTCTATTCATGATCCTATGCTGTTTTTAATTTATCGTTAATATTATCGGTGGCAGTCTCCTTGTTGATTCATCGGGAGCGACTGCCCTGATATTGATGATATTAAGTTTCTGTCCCCTGTTCAGTGATTCTATCAGTGCTCTTTGTTCCTGTGTCAGGCGTGCGCTGTTTGATGTTTCGCTCCTGTCGAATCCTCTCTGCTGAACAGACACTGTGAACTGTGTAACCCTGTATTCCAGGTCGAAGAGGAAATTTTCGAGCACGGCAAATACACCCGGCTGTGCGAGGGCAACGTTCTTATCGACTGTTCCTTCGGTCATGCCTGCAAATTTAGCCACGGGGTCGGGTATTCTCTGTACCCTGAACTCGTAGGGAGGGAAGGACATTCTTTCACCCTCGACGTTAACGCTTACATTTATTGATGCTGCCTGCCCTATATTTTGTGGCCTGGCAGCCCATTCACCGCGGTAGCCTTCAACACGTCCCCTTCTTATTGTACCATTGCTCATGGAAGCCTGTATCAGGTTGGATGCATAGCCCGGCACGGAAATATCTATGGGGTTATCTATACCAACGTAGAGTACGTTCATTGCTGTTGGAGACACAATCACGTTAGGTGCACCCACGTTGTATGATTCTTCAAAGGGGTATGCCACTTCAGAGCCGTCGGGAGCCTGCAGTTTGATAAGCCCGCGGTATGTTTTAGGACCGATGGTTGAGGCTGTTGTTCTGAATATACCTCTTCCCCTCTCATTGACTTCCAGTTTTGTATAGTCGCCCACCATTTCGTAGGACTTTGATCCGTCGGCATTTATTGTTTCGCGGTAGTCGCCCACCAGTATGTCCGGTTGTTTGGTTGTATCGGAGGCTGCGATAAACACTTCGGCTTCGTAGGTACTTCCTCTCATCACATAGCTTGAGTTGGCCAGCACGGTGGCTTCTATATCGGTAAATTTAAAGTCGCCTGCCGTGATCTGGTCATTGAGAAACATTATCACGTCTGTTTCCGAGTTTCGTATATCCACCTGTATCTTTGAGAGCATCACTATGGCAGCTATCAGTGGCAGTTCGGCCAGGGTATTTTCCTCCCACTGTTCCACGGAGCCATCGGGAGCCAGCCCGGGTTCCGTGCTCAGTGTTTCCATTATTGAGTGTTCAACAGAGATATTTGCGCCCTGTATAATATCGTCGATCAGCCATGTACGGTATTCATCTATCAGTGCACGCAGGGCATAGGCTTTCTGGTCGTGGTTGGCTCCAATAAGCACTTCCGAGGGTACGTTATTCTCGTCGTATTTTTTCACCGAGTCGATAACGACACGCCGTCCATCGAGCCCGTCGGTGTCAGCACCATCTGCCTTGGTAATGATTTCAATTTTCAGGTCCTGTACATATTCATATATCTCATCGGCTCTCTGTTTTACCTCGTATGCCTTTCTTCTCCATTCCCCTGCCTTTTCTTCGTTTTCAGCGGCGGCCCGGTCAAATTCCTCATAGATTTCGTTATTCTTTTGCTCGTAGTTTGCGAGAGTTTTTTCAAGACCTTTTTCGACTTTTGCGAATGCATCCACGGCTTCTTTTGATACATTGAGGGCAAGCATAGCCGTGAGGATCAGGTACATCATCCCGATCATCTTTTGCCGTGGTGTTTCTTTTCCTTTAGCCATATTCCGGATTGGGTTTGTTTAGGAGCTTACTTTTATTTAACATTCATGGCAGAAAGCATATTCCCATAAACTGTGTTGAGTGAAGCCAGGTTTTCATTGAGCTTGCTTACCTGAGTACGGTATTTGGAGGCTTCTTCAGCAGAGTCTTTAAGGTCGCTTAGCATACTCTGAACGCCTTTCATCATTTCTTCGGTATCTTTGACCTGCTCATTTGCGCCTTTAAGCTGCAGTTCATACACTGCATTGAGGGCTGAAAGGTTTTTGTTGACGGTCTCGAGCTGCCCCTGGTACGACTTGCTGCTTCCTTCTATCTGTGTAAGGGCTTCGGTCATATCCCTGTAGCTGCTGCCTGTCTCATTTATTATTTTGGCAGTGCTGTGGTATGAATGTTCCAGTTTCTCCAGTGATGATCCCAGTTCCTCGCTTTTCTTTGCGTAATCATCAGTTGTTGTACTGAGTGTGTCGGCTGCTTTTTCGACTGATTCAACGAATTTGCCTGTTGCTGCGGTGGCATCGCCCATGGCATTGAGGCTTTCGGTTGTATTGTTCAGTTTCTTTAGACCCTTACCCAGTCTTTCGAAGACATCGGGTGTTATATCGGCATTAACCAGCAGCTCATCAAATTTGGCCAGTGCTGCCGACCCGCCGCCGGAGGGTACTGCTCCCATATGTGCTTTCGGGGGCATCAGGCCCATTTCATCTTCCTCCGACATACCTGACAGTTCGGGATAGACAAGTGACCAGTCGGGTTCTTCGTGTAATGGTTCGAATGCTGAGAAGAAGAATATTACTGCTTCTGTAGTCAGTCCGATAAAAAGGAAGAGACCTGCCATAGGGTAATGCTGTATTTTGAAGAGGGCCCCGAGAATTACGATTGATGCACCAATGCCGTAAAGTTTGGCCATAAAACTTTTCCAGCCGCTACTTTGTACTATTTCTGATAGCTTCATATACCTGGATTTAAAGGTTTTGCTTAAAAATGTTTATTAAAATATATCTAATCAACTCCAATATAAGATCTTACGTTACGGAAACCGATGAAGCTCTTAGCTGAATCCTGGTATTCAAAATCGCGTGAGCTGACCTGCAGGTAATATGCTATGTCTTTCCAGGAGCCGCCTCTTATAACTTTACGTTTAAGTACCGGCGGGTCATCGGGTCTTGCATTATATTTATAATCCGGACTCAGGTCGTGGGTAAATATATAGGATGATGGGTGATAGGCGCAGGATGTCCATTCGGCCACGTTGCCTGACATATCGTATAATCCAAATTCATTTGGTTCGAAGGAAGCCACGGCTGATGTATAGGCAGCCCCGTCATCGATATAATTTCCCCTCAGGGGTTTGAAGTTTGCCAGGAAGCATCCTTCATAATTTCTTGTATAGGGTCCGCCCCAGGGGTACATCGAGAGGTCGAGTCCGCCCCTTGCGGCATATTCCCATTCTGTTTCAAGCGGCAGCCTGTAGTTCTGAACATCCACCATTCCCTGTGACCGCAGGTGTGCGTTCATAAAGTCGGTTCTCCAGATACTGAAGGCTGAGGCCTGTTTCCAGGAAACACCTACCACGGGGTAGTCGTCGAAGGATGGGTGCCAGAAGTATATTGATGCATGGGGCTCATTGAAGGAATAGGTGAAGTCGCGTATCCATGCCAGTGTATCGGGGTATACATTTACCTGGTCCTGCATTATAAATGAGGAACGGTCCTGCACATCCGATTCAACGCCGTCAAGGTCATAAACCTTGCCTTCATATCTTTCATTTTCAAAATCATAGGTTGCCCTGGCAGCCTGCTGATAGTCAACCCAGAAGTAGGTATAGTTCAATTTCCTTACGTCGGTCTGTTTCCTGTTATTGAATCGTTCATTGGGAGGGTAGTACATTTCCTCAACAATATCGGCAATCTCGAGCACGTCCATATCGATTTTTTCATCCCAGTTGATCTGTGGGGGGTC
>JAZBOI010000289.1:0-9599 GCA_036351095.1 Bacteroidales bacterium
TAATATTTTGAATAAGGCTTCAATAGCGAGACGGTAACCGTCAAGGCCAAACCCGAACAGGCTTCCCCTGCAATGAGGGGCAATAAGCGATTTATGCCTGTATTCCTCCCTTGCCAGTATATTGCTTATATGCACTTCAACAACAGGAGCGCCAGAGGCAGCGACAGCGTCGGCTATTGAAACCGAGGTATGCGTGTATCCAGCAGCATTAAGGATAATACCCCCTCCTTCAGCGGCTGCCTTCTGCACAGCCTCAATAATCTGACCTTCGACATTTGACTGAAAATATCTGAGATCGATCCCGGGGAACTCATCTCTTAATTTAATGAGATAATCCTCAAAGCTCATATCTCCGTAAATATGCTTCTCCCTCTTACCCAACAAGTTGAGGTTTGGGCCGTTAACAATTGTAATTATCATAACATGCTAGGCTTAACAGAAACAAATATAACAAATTTGACAATGCCTGACCAGAGTTGGGTGATAAAGCATATTTTGATCTTAGCGTACTTAGTAATATTTTTGATTGGTGAAAGCGGCAGGTGATATTGTTTCCGGGCTGCCGCCCGTGCATACATATGACCGGTGGAAGGAGGAGTGGTGCTCTTTTTCACAGAAAAACAAGCAGATGAGAGAAAACTGGAATGACTGCATAGGAGAATTCAGAAATTATCTGAAAATTGAACGTTCTCTTTCGGAAAACAGCATCCTGGCATATATGCGTGATATCGAAAAGCTTCGCAAATACTGCGAGGAACAGGCCAGGGCTATTATGCCGCAGGATGTAACATTCAGCGACCTCTCCCTGTTTATCAAACACCTTGATATAAAAAACCCAAGGACACAGGCCAGGATATTGTCGGGAATACGTGGTTTTTTCAGGTATATGACAATAGAGGGCAAGATAAGTGAGAATCCTGCTTCCCTGCTGGAATCACCACGCGCAGGGTCCCGGCTGCCGGATGTTCTTTCTGTTAAAGAGATCGACAGCATAATCTCAGCCATTGATCTGAGTAAGCCCGGGGGGCAGCGGAACAAGGCCATTATTGAAACCCTGTATGGATGCGGATTAAGGGTTTCTGAACTTATTAACCTCAGGCTTACAGATATACATTTCAGCCAGGAATACATCAGTGTTACAGGTAAGGGAGACAAGCAAAGACTTGTACCTCTCAATCAGAATACTATTAAACATATCCGTTTTTATCTACAGGACAGGAACAGCCTTAAGACAATCGCTGACAGGAATATACTCTTTTTAAACCGTCGTGGCAGAAAGCTTACACGGATAATGATATATACAATAGTGCGTGAACTGTGCCAGGCGGCAGGTATTAAAAAGAAGGTCAGCCCCCACACCTTCAGGCATTCCTTTGCCACCCACCTGGTACAGGCCGGTGCCGACCTCAGGGCGGTACAGGAAATGCTGGGACACGAATCAATACTCACCACTGAAGTGTATACCCATATTGACCGTATTCATCTCCAGGAGACCATCAGCCTTTACCACCCCCGAAACAGGGAAAAATAGTACTGCATAATGAACAATTTGCCCTGTTTTTGACTTATTAAGTTTAAAGAGGATAATTAATGGAATACCTTAAGGATTTTATAAATGAACTGTATTTCATAACTACGGATATGGCTCCCTATCTCCTGCTGGGATTCTTTTTCGCGGGACTTTTGTATCTTCTGTTTCCCAAGAAGAAAGTGAGGCGCTACATGGGCAGGAACAGGAATGGGGCAGTTATTAACGCATCCCTTTTTGGCATACCCCTCCCTCTCTGCAGCTGCGGGGTTATTCCTACAGGTCTGTCATTTTACAGGAACGGGGCATCCAAAGGGTCAACCGTATCATTTCTCATATCCACACCCCAGACAGGCATTGATTCAATACTCGTCACCTACTCTATGATGGGACTCCCTTTTGCACTCATAAGGCCTTTTGTTGCCCTGGTAACGGGTATATCGGGGGGATTTTTAACCAACAGGATCACAGGAAAAGAAAAAGAAGAGCCAGTGGCGGAGACAGCTAACAATACGACCCCGCCTTCCGGCTTCTTCCCACGTATAAAAGCTATGTTCCGCTACGCTTTTGTAGAGTTTCTGCAGGACATTATGGGCTGGCTTATCGTAGGCCTGATGATTGCCGCTCTTATAGCAGTATTTATCCCCGATGATTTTTTTGCAGGGAGAGCCGGCAATGACATGATCGAAATGCTGGTGATACTCGTTGCAGCCATCCCCGTTTATATCTGCGCCACAGCCTCGGTTCCCATAGCTGCCGTGCTGTTGCTGAAAGGGCTCAGTCCCGGTGCAGCCCTGGTCCTGCTGATGGCAGGGCCGGCAACCAACGCCGCAACTATAACGATGATAGCTAAAGTATTGGGTAAAAGGAGCCTGGTCGGCTATCTCTTTTCAATTATCTCGGGTGCCTTAATTTTCGGTTTCCTGATAAATACATTTCTGCCCGCCAGATGGTTCGAACTGCCCATGCACATGATGTCACATGACCATGAAATACTGCCAGGCTGGCTGAGTGCAGGGTCTGCCATCGTCCTTGTATTACTTATAATCAATGGATATATGAAAAAATTCTTTGGAAAGAAAAAGGATGCTACAACAGGGGAAATCCCCGATAAGTTGACGAATGTTGTCACAATGAATGTCAAAGGAATGACATGCAACCACTGTAAGCAGAATGTGGAAAATGCAGCTTCTTCAGTTGAAGGTGTTGAATCTGCAGCGGTAGATCTGACAAAAGGCAGACTCTCTGTGAGTGGCACAGATTACGACCTTGAGAAGCTTAAATCAAATATCCGTTCTGTTGGATACGAGGTGGAAGAATAGATATTAGTTATTCAAAATTTCTACTTTTTCCCGCCTGGTTCCAGGTTCTCAAGCCAGAATTTTTCCATAGTCTGCCTCAGGTGATAGCTCGTATTCTCTCTTTCATTAATTCCGTGCGACCTCATGGGATAGATCATCTGGTCAAAGAGTTTATTATGCTTTATCAACTCATTGGTAAGCATCTCAAAACTCTGATAATGAACATTGTCATCTGCCGTGCCATGCATAATCAGAAGCTTTCCCTCCAGCTTACGCGCATGAGTTATCGGTGAGCCATCCCTGTATCCCTCCGGATTATCCTGCGGTGTGCTCATATACCTCTCCTGGTATATGGTGTCATAGTTTTTCTGGTCGGCGACAAAAGCCACCGCTATTCCGGTCCTGTATAATTCCGGGTACCTGAACATGCAGTTAAGAGTCATCTGTCCTCCACCACTCCAGCCATGAATTCCAATCCTTGAACCATCAACAAAAGGATAGTCAGCAATAACTTTCCTCACCGCAGCAGCATGGTCCTGCGGAGCCACTATGCCGATCTTCCTGTAAATAATTTTACGCCATTCCCTGCCTCTTGGCGACCTTGTGCCGCGTGGATCGATACTCAGGATAAGGTAGCCCTGCTGTGCCATATACTGGTGCCAGAGGTCTCCACCCCCCCAGTTATTCTGGACCGTTGCCCCTGCCGGTTCTCCATAAATATAGATTATCACGGGGTATTTCCTGGTCGGGTCGAAATCCCGCGGCTTTATCATCCATGCATCCAGCTCAACTTCACCTATGTCAATCCTGAAAAATTCCTTGGGATTTAAGCCGAGATTATCATAGCGCTTTTTTGCTTCCTCATTACTTACCAGAAGTCGCACTTCTTCATGCCCCGGGAGACTAACAAGCGAAATACGTGGAGGGGTAAGCACATTCTGGAAGGTATGAATGGCCCAGCCGGCATCTGCCGAAACCTGGTATGAATGCTGTCCCTCCATAGCAGCGGGACTAATCATTTCAGCTTTACCCCTGCCATCCAGCCTGCTCCTGTACAGATAACGGTCTACGGGTTTATCCGGTGAAGCAATATAGTACACATAACCTCCGTCAGGATCAATGCAGCTTATGCTTATAACATCAAAGTCCCCCTTTGTAATCAGTTCCATCTTTTTTCCATCCCTTGACACCTTGTAGAGATGAAGCCAGCCGTCACGTTCACTGGTCCAGGTGAAATATTTCCCCTCGTCCAGCCACATAATATTATCATGGATATCCAGGAAGGCCTCATCCCTGTCGGTAAGAATATTTGTCATCTCCAGGGTATTAATATCAGCCACCCAAACAGTATTTGTATTTTGCCTGCGGTTGAGCTGTTGTATCATCACTTCATCCGACCCGGGGATAAAATCCATTCTTGCGAGATAATTATTACGCGGGTCGCCCGGAATATCAAACCACTTTGTTACACCACCGCCGGCGGGTATCACTCCTGTTTTAACTGCCGAGTTTGTTGTGCCTGCCTTTGGGTACGGCAGGGGTATTGGAACAGAATACACTGAATCAACATTATTTATCATATAGAAAATACCTGTTCCTTCAGTGTCTGTCTGCCAGTATGCGATATGTTCGCCATCGGGACTCCACCTGAAGCCATCCCTGCAACCAAGCTCCTCTTCATACACCCAGTCGAAAGTGCCATTAATAATATTGTCTCCACCGTCAAATGTGAGCTGCCTGATTTCACCTGTGGACAGGTCCTCAACGTAAATATTCTGTTTGCTTACATATGCTACCCTTGATGCATCCGGGGAGAACTTGGCAAACATCATAGTTGTTCTTTCCACATCCTTCCCCAGTTGTTGAAGGGTCCCTTCTTTAAGGTCAAGCACCCAGTAGTCTCCCCTGGTATGATACCGCCATACCCTCCTGGTATTTGTAAAAATCAACAGTTTGGTGTTATCCTCAGACCAGGTATAATCAGCAAGCCGTAATGGCTCTGATTCACCTTCAGGGATCAGCTGTTTTGATGAGATCAGGATCGATCTTTTACCTGTTCCGGCTTCGTACCTGACAATGTCAGGTGCACCTGTTTCTTCATTGATCTCCAGCGTTGAATAACCATCAGAGTCTTTCATCCATCGTACAGGACCAAACCTTTCCTGGCTATATACACCATTCCTGTAAATGTCCTCAAGCTTCAGCTTATCATACTCCTGTGCTACTGCGAAATTTGCAGACAGGATAAAAGCCACCAGGCTAATCAAACATTTTAAACAGATCCTTTTCATAATATTCATATTTTTGTTTTACTTTTTTTAGTCGGAAATTACAAAGGAAATCTCATATCTCCCTTCACCAAGCACAAATTTACCGCTTTCATTTATTGAATCCCTGAGCTTTGTAGTTTTATTATCCAGGTCTTTTACCTTAATCATCCGTGTATCATAAGGCAGCATGATTTTTGCTTCACTTAACCCAGGAACCTCCAAATAGTAGTAATAGTTATAATCCCCTTCCTTTCTCCAGCTTGCTGCTATAACACCATAATCAGAACGGTAGCTGCACCTGACACTGTCAAGTCCGTCAGGGAATTTCGGAGATATAATAAACTTACGGAACCCCGGGTTCTCCGGATCCGGATTTATTCCTGCGAGGTGCCTGTAAAACCATTCTGAAACACTGCCAAACATAGGATGACAGTTTGAGTAGGTGTTATCGCTTTCTTTCCATGTTTCCCAGATTGTTGTTGCCCCCCTTTTTATCATATGCCCCCAACCCGGATAATCATAACTGGTCACCACATTAAAGGCATCAGAGATCTTCCCTGTTTCTGATAATGCGGAGAGAATATACTTTGTTCCGAAAATACCTGAGGTGAAGTGTCCGCCCGCTTCATTTATGTAGTAAATTAAGCTATCCGACACCTTTGCTATATCCTTTTGCGGTACAATATCAAAATAGAGAAGGACCGAATATAATACCTGCTTATTCTCTACCTCATATTTTGGAGCAAGCCAGAAATTATCCAACAGTAATGCAGCAAGTTCAGATTCGAGATCCGAGTATTTTTCGACCCCCCTGTCATCATCCATATATTGTGCAAAGACCTTCATAATACGTGCGCAATGAAGATAATGTGCTGTCCCGGTAAGTTCAACCGGTACACTTTCCAGTGATTCATGATCACTTAAGCCGGCATCCACGACACCGGCAGGATGTATCATTGCCACTTTATCCATCCACTTACAGTTAAAATCATACAGCTCCTCCACCAAATCCGTATCGTTGTAGTAAAGATAAAGGTAATACTGGGTGATGAGGAAGGCAGATTCCCAGCTCAGTCCGCAATAATTAATACCCACATAGGGAGCAGTATCCACAAAAATCGAATCGTTGACAGCATCCACCCAGTCATAAATTGTCTTCCTGTAGAAATCCTGCATATTGAAGTTATAGATGAATGCCTCGCTCGTAGCGTTAAGGTCACCACCATATCCAAACTTTTCACGTGCCGCACAATCTGACTGAACGCCAATAAGATTGGATCTGAAGGTACGTATTGTTGCATCCTGTATTGAGTCAATCAGATCGGACGAAGAATGGAAACTATTGGATTGCAGGTCCGTACTGAGAAAAAGACCCTTTATATGTGACAGCCGGGGTTTGTAATCCAGTCCCTTTATTTCGATGTACCTGCAGGTGTGATATGTAAATTCAGGGGAAAAATATGCTACTGAGTCTTTACCAAATATGTAGGTATCTGTCTGCCATGCAATAGCAGGAGCACCCGGACCTCCTATGCCTTTTCTTTTTATCTGACCGCATACCGTAGTCATAGGATTAAGTTCACCTGATTCATATATTCTCTCTCCAAAACGAAAAACCACTGAGTCACCTGGTTTACCCTTTAACATTATTTCATAAATACCCGTATAGTTAACCCCCATATCCACCAACCATTTATTATCTTCCACACCATAAATATCAACAGGTATTATCGTGTCTGCCACCACTACGGGAGGGAAAAATCTTCTTAGCAACTGACCTCCCGGCCCAGGATTAATAACTGCCCTGCCCCAATCAGTATCTTCAAATCCCGGTTTGTTCCAGCCAGGCTGTTCATATAATGCATTATATACTACTCCAAGGTAGACATCATTCCTCACTACAGGACCGTAGGAGAATTTCCAGGAATCGTCTGTAATTATTTCCTGAACTGACCCGTCATTGTACTCAATAATTATTTTAGCTATAAAGCAAGGCTTACCTACTGTAAGATTTTCTCTCAGGTTCAGATGACCCCACATTTTGAGGGGCAATGGATTATAGAAGCCATTGCCAAGGCTCACGCCCGCACAATTCTGACCTTTTACTATGCTTTCAGTAATATCATATTCTGAATAATACACCCGCTGGCTATAATCAGTCCATGAAGGGCTTAATATGTTATTATCTGAACCAATGCCATTAATAAAGAACCTGTAATAACCTGCAGCTGTTATTAAGAGCCGGGCGCTTCTGATATCTTTCCTGACCATGAATTCCTTTCTGAAGATGGGTGCCGGGTGATTTTCATAGAATAAGCTGTCATGATCCGGTAAAGGCTTAGTATCCTGTATCCAGAGAGCTACTCCCATGTCAGGGTGATCTCTTCTTTCATCACAACTTACTGATAAAATCACCACTAATACGAGATAGCAGAAGGTGTTAAGGTAATGTTTCATATTTTATCCTGCTCAATTTCTACATTATACAGGGCGCCGGCCTCTGTTTCAAATTCAAATACTCCCTTACTGATCTCTTTTTTACGCACCTTTTTCCCGGATTTATAAATATTGCAATCGGAGCCTGTTTTAATCCTGCAGGCTTTACCTGCCTTTGATAAAATATGCAGGTCAGTAAGTTTTTTATTTTCCCATTTAAAAGACAGTTCAAATCCTCCCCTGGTACAAACTCCGCTGAATTTACCATTATCCCACTCATCGGGCAAAGCCGGCAGCAGGTCTATCACTCCTTCATGCGACTGAACAAGCATCTCGCTGACAGCGGCAGTCACACCCAGGCTGCCGTCAACCTGCAATGGGGTAAAGCATTTGGCAAACAACTGGGGGTAAGCCTGTTCCTTAATATACCCCTTGAATATCCTGTTTGCCCTGTTACCGTCATAGAGGCGTGCCCACAGGGCCATCTTCCAGCCCCTGGAAAATCCAGTGCCCCCGTCTCCCCTCTGTTCAAGGACTGCCTTGCATGCGTCTATAAGTTCCGGTGTTTTTTTCACCGAGATCACCTTACCCGGATAGAGCCCGTACATATGAGAAAAATGCCTGTGTTTATCCTCGAGCTGGGCATAATCTTCGGTCCATTCCTGGAGTGTCCCGTCAGAACCAATAAGCGGAGGAACGAGCCTTTCCCTTGCCTTTTTAACCTCCTCTGCGAAAAACATGTCCTTACCCAGTATTTCAGAAGCTCCGATATAATAGCCGAAGAGGTCATGAAGAATCTGCATGTCTATAGTTGAACCATAGCATATGGTAGTGAAATAGTACATCCCCGTTATCTCATCATAAAAGTAGCTGTATCCCGGCCCGTCGGGTGGATTCTCCGGGGAGTTCGAGGGATTGGTAACCAGCCATTTACCATTCGGATGTTCAACGAGAAAGTCCATAAAGAACTCAACTGATCCTTTAATCACAGGATAGATATCCCTTAGGTAATCCTTATCCATTGTGTATAAGTAATGTTCCCACAGGTGAGTCGTCAGCCAGGCACCACCCGTTGTGAAGGTGCCCCAGGTTGGACCGTCCATGGGGGCGGCAACCCGCCACAGATCAGTGTTCTGGTGGAAAACCCAACCCCTTGCTCCATAATGTTCCCTGGCAACTTCACTGCCCTGGTCGGTCAGTTCCTTCACCATTTTAATAAGAGGTTGGGCACATTCAGAAAGATTGGCTGACTCAACCGCCCAGTAATTCATTTCGGTATTGATATTGGTAGTATATTTTGAATCCCATGAAGGGTTCATATCTTCATTCCATATTCCCTGCAGGTTTGCAGGCTGGGTTCCCGGTCTTGATGATGATATCAAAATATAGCGGCCAAAATTATAAGCCAGTGCAGCAAGGGCCGGGTCAGGACTATCTTCAAAGGCGATCATCCGTTCATCTGTTGGCAGATATGAATTTTCAGTATAAGGAAGATCCAGTTCAAGCCTGTCAAATAATGAACGGTAATCACATACTGCGGCTGACCTGATATCGTCATATGATTTACCGCTTATCTTTTCCAGGTAGTCCTCCACGCGCCTATCCTGGTCTGCACTTACATCCCTGTAATTCACAAAATTGGTAGCAGCAACTATATATATTGTTACTGCATCGGCATTCTCAACTATCAGCCGGGTGCCTTCAACCATCATTTCACCACCCTCATTGACGGCTTTAAGCTGTGCACGGTACCTCAGCCTTCCTTCAACACCCAGGTAGTCGGCTGACTTGCCGTAAACTGTAAGCCCGTCATCACCAACTCCATCCATCCTGAAATAATCGGTTCCATAATTTGAATGGGCCATGTTTCGCACTCCCCTCAGCTCAGCCCTGAAATTAACACCACCCTTCCTGTTACAGTAAAGTCTGACAGCAATAACCTGGTCAGGAGCAGAGACAAAGACCTCCCTCTTATATTCTACCCCTCCCGATTGGTACTCAACATGAACAATCCCTGTATTGAGGTCGAGCCACCTCCTGTAATTACTTACTTCATCAGCGTCA
>JAZBOI010000290.1:0-2862 GCA_036351095.1 Bacteroidales bacterium
GCTTTCCCATTCTGATTTATAATTCTGAAGATCGGCCCAGCCACGGGTAATAAGGTTATCGGTAATTTTTGTATTTCTTCCTTCTGTCCATGGCAGGGAAACAAGCCATACAGAAAGATTTACTGCCGGTTTGGAGCTTGCAGCTTTAATGGTTATTGAGGGCAGACCGGATATATGTATATCCTTTTTTAATTCGGGTGTGAGGTAAATGAGCCTGTGTTCCGTCAACTCAGCCCTGGCCAGGGCCTCACCGCTGAATGATACATTGTCCACAAGGGTTTCTATTCCTGCACTTTCAATTCTTTCAAGCTCCAGTATGCCCCTTTCAGGCGCACCCGGGGAGGGGTAAAAAACAATATTTTCAGCCTCCGGGTTTGGATAATCAGCATAGGGAGTCGGGTTTTCCCGCTCATCATTTTCCCTGACTATCCATGCCTTGGGCCCGTCATGTATATTATTCTCCACACCAAAGAGGTAATGGGTGAACCATTTATTCATCATCTCGAAGGGAGGTTGTCCGCCATGCCCACCCTGGTGATAATACATCTGAACGGGAATACCTTTTTCCTTCAAAGCTTTTGATATTCTCCAGCTGTGAATGGGCACAACATTCCAGTCATTAAAAGCATGCGCCATTAATACTGCGCATTTAAGCGGCTCCAGGTCGTTTAAATAATCCCTGCCTGCCCAGAAATCATTGTAATCCCCGTAGACCCTGTCGAAATTGCCATACATTTCTTCATTCCTTACCTTGTCGTTGCACCATTCCCACCTGTCAGTGCCAGCTGTGTGAATAAAATCATACAGATAGTCAATATCCTCTCCAAGCCAGCCGCCGGGGTGGCGCACCAGGCCATATGACCTGTAATAATGATAATAAGAGGTATTTGGTGCTATGGGAATAATGACCTCGAGCCCGTCCACACCTGTTGTGGCGGCAGCAAGTGGGAGGGTGCCGTTATACGATGTGCCCGTCATGCCCACCTTACCCGTTGTCCAGTAAGCTTTTACCTCTTCATCACTATCAGGGCCGGTATATCCCCTGGCCCTGCCGTTAAGCCAGTCTATAACTGCCTTGGGTGCCAGGGATTCATTATCTCCTCCCACGGTGGGACATCCTTCAGATAGTCCTGTCCCTGGTGATGATGAGTGAACCACGATAAAGCCGCGGGGCACCCAATCCTTAATCTCTGAATCTGATATTACCGGCCTGTTTACCCTGGGTTCGGGCCGGGGTGCGTGAATGCGCACGGGTGATTCGGTATTCAGTTCCTGCCTTACATCCCATAGCCATTTCCTGCCGCTGGCAGTACCGGCATAATAAGGACTGCTGGCATAGATTACCGGAAGCTTCAATCCTTCCGTGTCTGTTTGCCGGGGCCTCGTTACAGCAACATGTACCATGTCGAGCTTACCATCACCGTCAGAGTCAAATTCCGTTTCAACCCACAGGTCATGCCTGATCCATGTATCAGGATCAGAAAATTCAGGTATAACTTGTGCCTGTCCGTCAGCAATGAGAGGAACTTTTGTCCTGCCGGGATTCTGACCTGCTGTTAGCAAGGTGCTAAGAATAAGCGCTGATGCAAATAAATAACGAAGGAGGTTTTTCATTCTGGTATATTTGTTAATTCATAATTCATAACTCATAATTCATAACTCATAACTCATAACTCAAATTCATAATTTATAGTTTATAGTTTATAGTTTATAGTTTATAGTTCATAACTCATAACTCAAATTCATAATTCATAATTCATAAATGCCTCGATCATATTCCTGTTGTTCAGTGAGTTGTCAAAACTATCTTTCCTTTTACAAACTCACACTGCCCGCTTGTCTTTTTTCTTGTTCTGCCCTCCTGTTTTCTGCCCCTATACATGAAAAAAACTCCTGAGATCTTTTCCCCTCTTCATCCTGTAGTGCATATAGAACAATATACCTGCAATAGGTACAAGTGTTGCCGCACTTATAGCCGACCAGTCAACAGATATGTAAGCCCTTAAGGCAAGGTCTGTAAATATTTCAATACAAAGGCATAAAAGGGCTAATTCGATAAATATGATTGCCAGTACATTAAAGCCCCTGGAGCTCAGTAAACGCATCGTGAAAAGGAATAATGTAAAAAGTATCCAGAAGGAAAGGCTCACCGGCAGTCCCATTTCCACAAACCATGAAAGGGGAGGCGACAGCAGGTCAAAAATGAGGAGCATGGCCAGTGTTATCAGCGACAGTGACAGTCCGAGCAGGAAAGGACGCTTCAGCAGGAAAGCGAAAGATGTAATGAACAACCACAGTCCGGCTATTGAAGTAACGGCATATAATGACCAGTCAAGGCCCTTTATTATGACCATATCTACAATTATGCAGATAAGGGCAGCTGAAAAAGCCAGTATTGCTGACAGCTCCCACAAATGTATTCTTGATTTTTTTTCAGAAAGATGGAGGATGTCACTCGCGTATAGTTCTGTGCGCTCATCGGTGACTTCTTCAGGACCTGACTTACATAAGGGACATACTTCCTGCCCTTCATCAAGTATTACACCACAGTTGGGACAAATTTTATTTTTCATTCCAGATATTTTTTAGCATCCTGACCTTCAGCCCTTTATCAGCAAGGAAAGAAAAGAATTTTCTCTCCAGGTCAGTATTCTTTGTATTGTTTGCAAAGCTGATTATCAGGCTGTCATTAAAACTGAGTGCTCCACAGCTAAGCTTTAACTGTTGTACCGGAGGAGGTGGAACCATATACATGCTTTCTATATGTTCATTTGCTTCCTGGGGCATTTTTGCGATTCCCACATTGGTCAGAACACCTGAATACTTTGTAGCTCCGTGCCTTTTGAATGCTGAAGACAGTAC
>JAZBOI010000291.1:0-5848 GCA_036351095.1 Bacteroidales bacterium
AATTTTTCTTTTACCCCGGAGAGGTTGAAGCCCCTGAGTCCTGCGGTAACCTGGTTTTGCAGTACAGGGTCTTCTGCAGGGTCAAACAGTATATCCAGGGCCGGCTGTACCCATAAAGGTGAATGAATACTGTTAAGTGTCATAGCCGAAATCCTCCTGTTCCACTGTTCCAGGCTCCTGTCTTCTACTGCCTCAACCAATGCAGGTACTGCAGGCTCACCTATCTCGACCAGGGGAATGGAATAATCATTCCACTCTCGTCCCGCAGTCTTCAAGAGGTTTACCAGGGAGTCAATGCGAGTCTGTTGAGCCTGGGAATATATATTGATCGAAGGGATCAATAAAAGTAAGATAATCAGTTTGCTGGCAGTTATTTTCATTTCAATACGGGTTTTCAGTGAACGAGGTATTATAATACTTATAGAGATCGCCTCCGCATGACCTGTGAACATCTTCAATCGTTCTTATGCCAAAAAGAAGGGCAACGGTCAGGGGATCAACACGGTATTCAGTGTGGCCTTCATAAAACCCGTAGCGGTTGATATAGAAATAAACCATTTCCCCGGTATTGATATTGAATAATTCATTTTTTAATTGTTGATATTCATCTGCAGGCAGGTAAGCATAGCGTTTTTCCAGGAAATCCAGCTCACTCATATCCGGTTCACGTGATATCTCTATGTGTCCTGAACCAAGTATCTCGTCGTTAAAGATTGATTCCTGCCATCCCCGGCTGCCGTTTACTTCTAAGAATATCTCTTTCCCATTATACATCACTGCCTCAATCTGCAATTTTTCACCGGTGGCTGTATCAATATTACAATCTTCGAATTCGCGTGACATATTCCAGAGGTGAAACAGGGGCCTTGCCAGGTCAGGATGTGTCAGCCCAAGACTCTTTGCGCACCTGTTATCCGCCAGGATCACTGAAAGAATAGTCTCATCATCGCTCATAAAGCCCACTCCCGATGAGCCCCACGGCCTGCCATCAATGGTAATCTGCGACACTGATCTGCCGGTAATGATCTTAGTATTTCTCAATTCTTTTTCAGAATGCAATCCTTTTCGTGCCAGGGAAGGGAAGTCTGCACTGTCTGCCATGAGCTGTTTACCTTTTCCATATAATCTGTTCTTATAGTCAAAAGTTTCTCCGTTCTCAACGGTGGCATCAATCCATGTATATTTATCCCCGGTGAGTTTCAACATCACCAGTTCTCTTCCTTCTTTGTTAATTGCCGGTGATGGCAGTCCCGGATCCTTCGTATAATATAAAGGTGCCATCATAATAATATCTTCTGAAATCCTGTTAAGGTGGGTCCTGTAAGGGTCTTCACGGCAACCTGCAAAGAGCATGAAAGACAGAAATAAAAGTGAAAGGTATTTATTCATAACCCCGTTTTCTCAACAAATTACGAATTTTAATTATCCTGTAATCTAATTTGAGGCTATAAAAGTTTTAAATACTTAGACGCAACAGCGAGGCCAGGGTCTTACCCATTTTTAATGTTCCTCATAAAACCCTCATAACCTGCCCTGAGCACTGCACTGTCCTTGAACACAGAGTAAAATTCCTCTTCTGTTATATTCCCCCACTGTTCGGTGGTATAATCAATTATCTCCTGTAAGGGTTCGAATTCCTCCATTCCCGTTTCTTTAACCTTTTTATTCCATGGGCATACTTCCTGGCAGATATCACAGCCAAAAATTCTCCTTCCTGCTTTATTAGCATATTCTTCAGGAATTTGTCCTTTATTCTCTATTGTCAGGTATGAAAGGCATTTATTTGCATTGATCGTGCGGTTTTCCATTATGGCACCTGTGGGGCAGGCATTGATGCATTTCCTGCAGGAGCCGCAATAGTCTCCAGGTACCGGTTTGTCGTACGCAAGCGGTGCATTTGTAACGAGTACTCCCAGGAATATATACGAACCTTTATCCCTGTTTATAAGCATGCTGTTCCTGCCTATCCACCCCAGCCCGGCTTCAAGGGCCCATGCTCTTTCCAGCACGGGGGCAGTGTCTACGAAAACCCTTCCTTCTACCCCGGCAGATTCCTGCTTAATATATTCCAGCAGTAGAAACAGACGGTCTTTAAGAACTTTATGATAATCTTTCCCAAGGGCATACCTTGAAAACACCGGTTTATTACCGGGTGGATTATAAGCGCGGTAATAGTTCAAGGCAACAGTGATAAGCGAACTTGCACCCGGAACAAGCAGGGAAGGATCTATCCGTTTCTCAAAATGACCTTCCATATATGTCATGTCGGCATTATATCCCTTCTCCAGCCATTTCCCGATCCTTTGCCTGTGTTCTTCCAGGGGTCTTACGCGTGCAATACCACACAGGTCAAAACCGAGCCCGGCGGCCTTATCTTTTATTTTCCGGCTTAACACGGGCTTAACTGACATCGTATATTAATTAAAGAAATCCCAGTTCAAGCTTCGCCTCGTCTGTCATCATGTCCTTATCCCAGGGAGGGTCGAATGTTAGTGTAACATTACAATCCTTGACACCTTTTGTGCCGGCAACCTTGTATTTTACTTCCTCAACCAGCATCTCCGCCATGGGACAGTTAGGAGCAGTAAGTGTCATTATTACCTTTGCCACGTTTTCCTCATCAATGCTCACTTCATATATCAGTCCCAGGTCATAGATGTTAACAGGTATTTCAGGATCGTGAATGGTTTTCAGTGTTTCTATGATCCTCCCTTCAGTTTCAAGATAATTTTTGTCTGCCATATTCTTATTAGCTTTCCTTTTTTGCTTTATATGCTATTGCATACAGTTTCATCTGTTTCAGCATTGCCAGCAGGCCGTTTGATCTTGTTGGGGAAAGGTTCTGCCCCAGCCCCGTTTTATCAATGAAATAAAGATCGGCATCTATTATTTCATCGGGTTTCCTCCCCGATAAAACTTTAACGAGAAGTGCTATAATACCCCTTACAATAATGGCATCACTGTCGGCCTTAAAATAAAGCTTTCCTTCGGAATATTCGGGGTATAGCCAAACCCTTGACTGGCATCCTTCAACCAGGTAGTCTGCCTTCTTATATTTTTCATCCATTTCCGGCAGTTTCTTACCTTCGTCAATGAGGAGGTCATACCTTTCCATCCAGTCGTCAAAAAAGGAAAACTCCTCAATTATCTCATCCTGTACCTTGCCTATAGTCTTACCTTTATCAGTCATAACATCATGGTCTTTACTTTTTCTATTCCTTCGATGAGGGTATCTATTTCCTCCATGGTATTATAGAAACACAAAGAGGCCCTTATGGTTCCGTCAACTCCGAACCTGGTCATTATGGGCTGGGCACAGTGCGAGCCGGTTCTCACGGCAACACCCATCTTATCCAGTATCATGCCGGCATCATACTGGTGAACCTTATCAATGAGAAAGGACATAATGGAAATTTTTTCACCTGTATCTCCGAATATCCTGATCCCCCCGACACCTTCAAGTTTTTCCCGGGCATATTTTTTCAATTCATCTTCATGACGGGTAATATTTTCCATGCCCAGAGATCTCAGGTAATCCAGGGCACCTGCAAGTCCTATTGCTCCGACAAAATTGGTTGTACCGGCCTCGAACTTGAAAGGCAGCGAATTATATGTTGTTTCCTCAAAGCTTACACGGTCAACCATATCTCCTCCTCCCTGGTAGGGAGGCATATCATCAAGCCATTTACGCTTACCGTATAGTACACCAATCCCTGTGGGGCCATAAACTTTATGTCCTGAAAAAACATAGAAATCACAATCCATTTCCTGCACATCGGTTTTTCCGTGCTGTATTCCCTGGGCACCGTCGACAAGTACAGGGATGTTCTTTTCATGTGCTTTTTCAATTATTTTTCTCACAGGCACCTTAACGCCCAGGGCATTAGACACCTGGGTGACGGCCACAATTTTTGTCTTTTCCGTCAGAAGGCTGTCCACTTCTTCAAGCCGCAGTGATCCGTTATCATTCACAGGTATTACCCTTAGGTGGGCACCTTTCCGTTCACACATCATCTGCCAGGGAACAATGTTGGCATGGTGTTCCAGTTCAGATACCAGCACTTCATCACCGGCTTTGATATATTTCTCCCCGAAGGAGAAGGCAACAAGGTTAATCGAGGCTGTTGTGCCGGCAGTAAAGACAATCTCTTCCTTTAATGCCGCATTGATAAAAGATCTTACATTCTCGCGGGCCGATTCATATTTTTCGGATGAAATGTCACTGAGGCTGTGCACTCCCCTGTGTATATTGGAGTAATAGCTTCCATATGCCTCATTGATAAGGCTGATAACCTGTCCGGGCTTCTGTGTGGTGGCGGCATTATCAAAATATACCAGCTTTTTGCCATATACTTTTTTTGCAAGGACAGGAAAATCGGATCTTATTTCATCAACATTGAACACGGGCTTCTTTTATTTTTCGCAGTTAATAACACAGGTGGCACACCTGCTCAGTTCTCCCCTTAAGCGCTTAAGCACCAGGTCATCAATTCTTATCCTCAGGGCTTCGGTACTGATCTTTTCTATCACTTCGTGGGCAAAGCCAAACATAAGCATGAGCCTTGCCTCCTCCTTACTGATACCCCTTGAACGAAGATAGAGCATTGCATCCTCATCGAGCTGTCCCACTGTAGCACCATGACTGCACTTCACATCATCTGCGTATATCTCAAGCTGGGGCTTGGTGTCCATCCTTGCATCATCAGTCAGGAGGATGGTATTGTTCTTCTGGTAGGCCAGGGTTTTCTGTGCTCCCCTGTTAACGAGTATGCGCCCGTTAAAAGCTCCGCTGGCATTATCATCAAGCACACCCTTGAAAAGCTGGTTGCTTCTACAATGAGGTGAAGCGTGGTCTATACTTACAAAATTATCAACATGCTGCCACCTGTCAGTAAGGTAGAGCCCAAAAGCATTGCACTCAGCTCCCTCCCCGTTAAGCCTGTGGTAGGTACTGTTTCGTATCATCCCCCCGTGAAGGCTTATATTGTTTGAGATTGCAAAGCTGTTCCTCTCCTGGTGAATAAAAGTATGGGTAAGCTTGGCAGCATTATTATGTTCATTCTGGACCCTCAGTATATCAAAATGGGCGTTCTCGCCCACGTAAACCTCTGTAACTGCATTTGTCAGGAATTTCCTGGGTGAGAGGGCATGGTCACATACTATAATTGGCAGGTTTGCATTATCTTCCACAACGATGAGGTTCCTGTGCTGCACAAACATATCCTCGGGAGAGTGAACAAGGTTGATTATCTGTATCGGTTTATCCAGTATCACTCCCTTTTTGATGTGAACAAATATCCCGTCAGATGCCAGTGCCGTGTTCAGAGGGATAAGCCCGTCAGTACCGTTATGCGCATATTTTGCATAATGACGTGACACAATATCCGGATATTTTTCAGCAGCTTCAACAAGGCTCCCCACCCATATACCTTCAGGAAGATCTTCCATTTTCCCGTTATACCTCGGGGGAATTCCATTGAGCAATACCAGGTCATAACTGTCAAGATCGCTTACCTCGCACCTGAAATTTTCTGCGGCTTTAAAATCGGTTTCATCAGGGACAAAGTAGGATTTATAGTCTGTATTGAACCAAGGATCAAGATTAGTATACTTATAGGATTCATTCTTACGGCCGGGTATTCCAAGCTCCATGAATTGCCCGATAGCCTCTTCACGGAAAGCATTTATCAGCCCCGCAGAATTATTCTCAATCCTGCTGCTACTGTCCCGGTACAGTTTTGAGAACCTCTGTATTGTTTCCGCTTTCTTATCCATAATTTTCTATGTCAACACCTTTTTTAATCCAGTCGTAACCCTTCTTTTCTAGTTCAACGGCAAGTTCCTTGCC
>JAZBOI010000292.1:0-11108 GCA_036351095.1 Bacteroidales bacterium
ATACCCGATAATACGGGTTATATCACAGAAGGACAGCTATTCCTCAGGCGTGATACTGAAGCAGGTAAAGTAATAGTGGACCCTTTCAGGTCGCTGTCGAGGCTCAAGCAGCTGGTAATCGGTAAACAAACACGCGAAGACCATCCACAGGTCATGAATACAGCCATAAGACTGTATGCCGATGCGGCTAATGCACTAACCAAACAGGAAAACGGCTTTGACCTTACTGACTATGATGAAAGGACTCTGCGTTTTGCAAGGGAATATACCGACCAGTTGCTGGCCGTTGATGTAAACCTGCATCCTGATGAGATGCTCGACACAGGCTGGAAGTTATTTGCCAGGCATTTTTCAAAGAACGAAGCAGGCATAAAGGAAGAATTAACAAACAAATACTGGCCTGATGGTGAGAATAAGAAAAGCAGTAATATTTTGTCAGGACAATGAACCTTAAATTTCAATATAATAAAACATCCCTGCAGAATCTTGACAAGCAGCTGAAGATAAGGCTGAGGGCTATGCCAACCCTGAAAAACAAGGAATCGGCCCTCAGAATGGAAGTCAAGAATGCCAGGAAGCTGAATGAAGAGCTCGGAAAGAAGCTCGAGCAGACCATTCGGGGAGAAGAAAACAACCTCAGAATGTGGAATGAGTTTGATGATTCACTGCTTAAAATAAGAGATATAAAACTGAGCTACAGAAAAATAGCCGGGGTTAAAATACCGGAGCCCGGTGAAATTATGTTCAGTGTAAGGGACTATGACCTTTTCAACAGTCCGAAGTGGTACCCTGATGGCCTTGAGAGGCTCAAGGAGCTGATCAGACTGACCGTCGAAAAACAATTGATGGAGAAGAAATATGCATTGCTGGAATATGCCAGGAAGAAAACAACACAAAAGGTAAACCTTTACGAAAAAGTGCAGATACCTGCCTACGAAAATGCCATACGGAGGATTAAAAGATACCTGGAGGATGAGGATAACCTGGCCAGGGCAGCACAGAAAATAGTTAAAACTAGAAAGCAGAAAACAGTGGAGGCAGGATTATGATAGTACCAATGAAAAAATATTCATTCCTTGTTTTTCACAGCGACTACAGGGACTTCCTCGAAAAGCTTGGTGAGCTGGGTGTGCTGCATGTTATAGAGAATGAAGATACTGACAGTGAAGAAAGCATTAAGGATGACAGGAAAGAAATAGAACGTGCAGAGAAGATACTCAAAATACTGAAGACAGAGGCCGGGTCAGATAAGTCCGGGGCCACCGGTGAAGCTGAATATACAGTTGAAGGCGCGCTTGAGCTGATGGAAAGAATAGAAGAGACCAGGGAAAGAATAACAGGGACCGGGAACCGTTTATCCGAACTCGAGAAAGAAATTAAGAAGGCTCTTCCCTGGGGGGATTTTGACAATGAGGATATTGACAGGATGAGGGAGGCCGGCTATCTGACCCGCTTCTACCGCTGTGAGGAACACAGGTATGATAAGACCTGGGAAGATAAATACCATCTCTTCCCCATTAACAGGCTTAATGGTTATCGCTATTTTATAATACTGGAAAAGGAAGGTACTGAACCAGCAATAGATGCAGAACGGGTGCAGCCTGGATCAAGGAGTCCGGCCGGGCTGAGAAATGAATACAGGGAAGTGGAGAAGAAGCATAGGGATGCTACCGGTCAGCTCAGGGAACTGGGCAGGTCAGCAGTAAATGTAATAAGCGAGTACCGCCGCGACATCGAGAATAAAATAAGGTTCAAGGAAGTATACCATGAATCACGCAGGATCTCTGATGACAAGGTGATGATACTCGAGGGGTGGGTACCCGTGGAAGCAGAAGAAAAGCTGAACGATTTTGTGCAGGACAGGGAAGTAGTAAGCCTGGTAAACAGTCCCTCTGACGATGATGAACCACCTGTCAAGCTCAGGAATTCACGCTTTTCACGTCTCTTCGAACCTATAAGTGAATTATTTGACCTGCCATCATATAACGAACTGGACCTGACACCCTACTTCGCCCCCTTCTTTATGCTCTTCTTTGGCTTCTGCCTGGGGGATGCAGGTTACGGTGTCTTTTTCATACTTTTTGCAGGCCTTCTTAAACTGAAAGCCAAAAAGCAATTCAGACCCATACTGACACTGGCCCAGTATTTTGGTATTGCAACCATTATTTTCGGGCTGATATCAGGTACATTTTTTGGTATTAACCTCATCGACAGCGGGTATACCATCACGGAAAACAGCCTGAAAAGCATGGGTCAATCCGAGGTGCCGGCTTATGTTGTAAGCGGACTGGAAGAAATAAAAGGTACATATTATGAAGGAAGGGACGACTTCCTAGAGGCTGCCGGCAACAGTATAGGAACTGAAGCAGCAGAACGCTACCAGACTGTAATTCTCAGGAAGGCTGAGTCGGGGATACCATTTGTAGGTGAATTCCGTCACCTCATGCAGGACCCCCTTCGTATGTTCTACCTTTCTATTTTGATAGGCGGTTTACAGATACTCTTCGGTATCTTTATCAGGATCCTGAATATAACAAGGAGGAAGAGCTTCAGGCATGCCCTCTCGACAGTGGGATGGCTTATCCTTATAATCTCGCTTATCATTTACTTCTCAGGCATATTCGACAAAAACAGCACCAGGTATTTCTTCTATGGTGCCCTTACAGTGTCAGGTGTCCTGATATTTGTACTCAATAAACCGGGGGTAAATATATTTGCACGTATAGGTAGTGGTATATGGGACTCATACGGTATGATCACGGGTCTTTTCGGCGATATCCTTTCCTATATCCGGCTCTTTGCCCTGGGCATATCTTCTGCCATACTGGGCTTTGTATTTAACGATATATCGCTGGAATTACTGAACATCCCCTACATTGGCTGGCTTTTCTTCCTGGTACTGCTGATTGCGGGACATGGAATAAACATTTTCCTGGCCACACTGGGAGGCTTTATCCATCCAATGAGACTGACCTTTGTAGAGTTTTACAAGAACGCCGATTTCAAAGGAGGAGGAGAAAAATATGAACCATTTGTAATAAATAATTAAAATAAAAATAAAAAGGAGAAAATATTATGGAAACAATTGCAACAGGTAACGTGCCGGTAATATTAGCATACACAGGACTTGCACTTATGCTGGTGCTCGCGGGTATTGGTAGCGCCATAGGTGTATCAATGGGAGGAAACGCATCTGTAGGAGCACTGAAAAAGAAACCAGATGCATTCGGGAACTACATGTTACTGAGTGCCCTTCCGGGGACACAGGGACTGTACGGCTTTGCCGGGTTCTTTGTGATAAATTCCCAGGGAGTAATACAGGCTTCAATGACCATGATACAGGGAGTAGCAATACTCGCTGCAGGAATCGCCCTTGGCTTTGTAGGCCTTTTCTCGGCCATGAAACAGGGTGGCGTAACAAGTAATGGTATAGCTGCCATCGGATCAGGCCATGATGTTTTTGGTAATACCATGATACTTGCAGTATTCCCCGAATTATACGCCATTATCGCTTTTGCAGCAACATTCCTGATAAGTATGTCACTCTAAGGCCGCAGCAAGGCTCCGCTGACAGGAGAATAATAACACAGGTGATCCCCTGGTGATGGCTCTCTTTTCTGACCGTAAAGATGCTGTAATACAATAAATGTTTACATGGTGTGAGAGCAAAGCGCTCACAGATTGGGAAAAACTTAAAAGAATCAAAACATAATTTGTATTTTTAGCATTGAGTCAACATAAATGAAACAGCAGCAGGGGATTTCCTGTGCAATAAATTCAGATCATTGAGCCAGAAATCAAACATAAAGCTTAAAAGAGCTGTAATCATAAGCATGATAGGCTTCAGTGTCTTTTTCACTGCCGCTATAATGTTCTTATTCAGGAGCAGCAGTAGAATGGATACCGAACACATACAAATGGTATCGCTTAACGGGGAGCTTGAAAACCAGATATTAAGATCGAGGTTGATAATTGATGAAATCATCATTCACAATAATTTTGAAATGCTGCCCCAGCTTGCTGCCTGGACCGATTCAATAGAGCATAACCTGGCATCACTGCAAAGGCTTGTGAATTTGAGATATGACAACAATAAGAATATAGATATTAATGCTTTTAATGATATATACCTGTCTGTCTCAGGTCAACTTGAAAGAATACAAAACTCGATCGGCAGTATTGAAGAGAATAAGCAGGAACAGGAAAGAATAATCACTGACTTATATAATTCATTTGTCCTTGATACCAGGGAGCTGCAGTCATCCCTGTCAAATTACCTCCTGATTGATCACCTGAAATATAAAAAAGAGATCATGCTCCTGATCATTTTAAGTTTTTTACTGATCTTCCTGGGAGGCTTCCTGTCTATCAGGCTCATTAACAGACTAATAGGTGCTGACAGGGTGCTTATACATAATACCATTGATGTTGAAAACAGGGAACGTAAGCGTATTGCCGCCGATCTGCACGACAGCCTGGGCTCATTACTCTCGGGGCTAATGATATATATCCGTGTACTTGAAAAGGAGGTTGATGATGACTCGAGGCTGATGGAAAAGATAAAACAACTGAACAAGCTTGCCACTGCCGCTTTGAAGAGTATAGAAGAGGTCATTAATAACCTCAGACCAGGACTGCTGTCACGCTATGGACTGATTAAAAGCATTGAGAGGATTATAGAAAAAGTTAATGAACTGGGCAAAACAAATTTTTCAGTAGATGCCCGGAACTTTTCCCTGTCATTATCCGAGAATACAGAACTTATTGTTTACCGCATATGCTCGGAACTTATTGCCAATGCTCTCAAACATGCCCGGGCTAAAAATGCTGAAATTACTTTCAGCAACCATAAAAACAAAGTCAAACTGGCATACAGGGATGATGGTATAGGTTTTGACCCGAAAGGAATGTCATACGAACTGGACAAAAGCGGGCTGTACAATATTATCAGAAGAATTGAATCGCTGGAAGGGAAATATGAAATAATCAGTGAACCGGATAAAGGTGTTGAGATAAGGATATGTTTCGATGCAGAAAAATGATCATAAAAAACTCCTCGGTGAGTCAGGTATGAAAGAAAAAATCAATTTACTGATAGTGGATGACCACCAGATTTTCAGGGACGGACTGAAAATGTTGCTTTCACATTTTCCCTTTATCGGAGAAATGCATGAGGCATCAAATGGTCGTGAATTCCTGGATATGCTGGAGGGCATAAGACCTGATATTGTGCTTATGGATATCAATATGCCGGTTATGGGGGGAATAGAAGCAACAGAAAAGGCACTGGCCGAAAACAGGGATCTCAAAATAATTGTGCTGACAACCTTCCATGATGAGGAATATGTTGACCAGATGCTCATGGCCGGGGTTGAGGGATATATGCTCAAAAGAAGTACGCCGGAAGAATTTGAATCTGCTATACTGAAAGTTCACTCCGGGGGGAATTACTTTTCAGATGAGATCCTTGCAACATTGTCCCGGAAACTGAAAAGCTACCGTAAAACAGAAGAAAAGGCATCACTACCCGTATTTACTGATAGGGAACAGACTATTCTCGAGCTGCTCTGCCAGGGACTGAACAATGATAAGATAAGTTCCATTATCCATGTAAGCCCAAAGACCATAGAGAAACACAAAAGCAGTCTTTTTCAAAAAACCAACACCAATAACACCGTTAATCTTGTTATCTATGCTTTCCGCAATGGCCTTGTTGATATTACCGATATTATGTGATCAGGCCTACCATCCAATAATAATTGTGTAACTTTATGAAAGTTGAACCAAAAGGATGGCATCATGAAAAATACATTACAGAGGAACTGGTGGCTGGAGTTACTGAAAGGACTGGTAGCCATAGGCCTTTCAATAATAGTCTTTATGAACCCAGCCAATGCCCTGGTGGCAGTAGCCACCTATATAGGGGCCCTCGCAATAATCGGGGGGATAGTACTTATTATCCTTTCGCTGTCAAGGAAAAGGGGATGGTGGCAGTTCACTTTCAGCCAGGGTATTATATATTCTCTGATAGGCCTCTTTATTGTTGTCTACCCGGAATTAAGCGCAGGTCTGCTGATATTCCTTATAGGCCTGCTGATAGTGATAATGGGCATTATGCAGCTGACAGCATGGATCAGCCTGAGAGAAATTATGCCTTCGCCACCGGTGAATCTTCTTACAGCTGTAATATCTTTACTGGTTGGTGTTCTCCTTCTTTTCAATCCCTTTGAGGGAGCAGTACTGGCTACGATTATTATAGCAGTGTATGCCCTTCTGTACGGATTAACCAGGCTTTACCAGGCATGGTTGCTTATTACAGGAAAAGACAGGAACAATATTGATATCGAGGTTGAAGACTGAAGATTGAAGACTGAAGTAAAGACCTAAAGGCAGGATAAAAGCAAGGAAGAAAGACGGCCGGCCGGGAGAAAAATACTTATATTACCCGGTGCTACCTGTTTTTGAACAAAATATTACACTTATTTGCTTAACAGTAAAGAAAAAACAGTAAAGAGATGAAAAAAATATTAAAAAGTATATCAATGAGACTGGCGCTGTTAATATTATTTATCAGCCAGGCAGCATTAACTATTGCACAGCAACCAACACATTACCCGGATGATCACGGGCCCATCCCTCCTACCCTTATCAATATCCTGATCTTCGTGGGTGGACCCATATTGCTGTTTATCATCTATTATCACTTCCGGAAGAAGGACAAGATAAGGAGAGAGGCCGAGAAGCAGATGAAGGCAAAAATGGAGGCAAGAAAAGAAGATGAAGACGAAGATAAATCCGGGACCGGAAAAGACTTATAGACCCGGGCCAGGGCATATGCCGGGATTATGATCTGAGAAAAAGAAAAGGCGCAGGTTGTGATCCCGCGCCTCTAAGGTATGATCCCCTTATCCTGCAAATCCAGTATCAGGCTTTCAGCCCTTCTGCTACTTTCTTAGCAAAGTCCGGATCCATCTTTTCGAAATGAGACAGCTGTCTTTCTATTATTTCATCTTTTTTGGGTCCGCAAACACCTTTCATTGACCCTATGATATTCCTGATAGTGGCTTCCCTTTCCTCTTTTGTCATCACCTCGTTAACCAGTGCTGCAGGCTGTGAATAGTGATCGTCATCATTCTCATTCCTGTAATACGTATCAGCCATATCTGCATCCAGTGGCAGCGGAGCTTCCCTGTAATCCTCATCGGCTTCAATATTATCAAAGCTGTTGGGGAAATAATTGGGACTGTCACCACTGTTACCATCAACCCTCATGGCACCGTCACGCTGGTAATTGTGAACAGGGCTTATGGGCCTGTTAACAGGTATCTGCTCATAGTTGGTTCCCAGCCTGTACCTGTGGGCATCCGGGTAAGCAAGCAACCTTCCCTGCAACATTTTATCGGGTGAAAAACTTATGCCGTTAACAACATTTGAGGGTGCGAAAGCAGACTGTTCAACATCGGCAAAGTAATTAGCCGGAATCTCATTCAGTTCCATTACTCCTGCATCGATAAGAGGGTACTCCGAATGAGGCCATATCTTAGTAAGATCAAATGGGTTCCATCTGAATTTCTTAGCCTGCTCTTCCGTCATCACCTGTATCTTAAGAGCCCACTTCGGGTAATCGCCCTTTTCAATGGCATTGACAAGGTCGCGCTGTGAATAATCGGGATCCTTACCCTTTATCTCATCAGCCTGGGGTCCCGACAGTGTTTTATTACCCTGGAGGGTCTTGAAATGGAACTTTACCCATACCCTTTCATTCTTACTGTTTATCATGGAGAAGGTATGGCTTCCATATCCGTTCATATGCCTGTAGCCATCAGGTGTGCCACGGTCGCTGAAAAGTATCATTACCTGGTGCAGGCTCTCAGGGTTCAGTCCCCAGTAATCCCACAACATATTGGCACTTTTCAGGTTTGTTTTGGGATCACGCTTCTGTGTATGAATGAAATCCGGGAATTTTTTTGCATCCTTGACAAAGAATACAGGTGTATTATTACCCACCAGGTCCCAGTTCCCGTCATCAGTATAAAATTTAACGGCAAAACCCCTGGGGTCGCGCTCCGTGTCAGCACTGCCCTTTTCTCCACCCACGGTGGAGAAGCGTACGAAGACGCGGCATTCATTGCCAACCTTGCTGAAGAGCCTGGCTTTTGTGTATTTAGTAATATCACCAGTAACCTTAAATGTGCCAAAAGCACCCGTGCCTTTTGCATGTACCACCCTCTCGGGTATGCGCTCACGGTTGAAATGGGCCAGTTTCTCATGCAGGTAATGGTCCTGCAACAATACCGGACCACGCCTTCCCGCGGTCATACTGTCTTCATTCTCATGATATGGTCGCCCCGAGGCAGTCGTAAGTTTTTTCTTTTTGCTCATAGTCTGATGTTTTAAGTTTTAGTCTGTTTTAATTCTGCTTTTTAATTCTTTTTATCAAGCCTTCCGCTTATCTGCAATTTTATATCCTCTATAACGAAACCGGGTATGCTTTTTTTCAAGAAATAATCATCCAGCATCCTGTCCAGGTCCTCATCGAAATAGTCCAGGATATCCTCGGTGTTCCTTGAGTAAAGGTGATGATGTTTCTTCAGCATTCCATCATACCTCATGATATCCTTTCCGGTCTTGACCTTTTTAACAAGTCCCTTTTCAACAAGTATATCCAGTATTTTATATATGGTACCTGTAGCAATTCCAGGGTATTTTTTCTGAATACTATCCCGTACCTCATCGGCCGTGGGATGAGAATTAAGTCTGTTTACCGCTTCAAGCACTGCTACCCTCTGCGGAGTAACCTTCAGATTGTTGTCCCTCAGTATTTTTTCGAAATTCATTAAATTAATCTTAGATAATAATAATTCTCTGGTGATACTCAACAAATTTAAGATTTTAATCGTGCCCGGGCAAGAAATATATTATGATATATATTATTATGAGCGTAAATCAATATTTGTTTCTTCCTGAAACATTTTTTTTTGTACTTTTGTACATTCGTTGGTTTCCGGAAAATCCGCCCCTGGCGGATAGGAATTAAAAGGGAATGCCGTGGCCTGCAAGCGCTGGAAAAGCAGGGAATCGGCAACAGTTCCCGCTGCTGTGAGTCCCGCGAAAGGGTTTGCCGCACAAAGCCACTCTGTAAAAAGGGGAAGGCGCTGCAAACAGGGATAAGTCAGAAGACCTGCCGGTGAATAATTACTAAGCGGCCTGCGGTGAACAGGTAAGGGAAATCATCGTTTGCTGCAGCCATAAAAAGTAAACGATGAGCAGGAAAACAATCATTTTAATTTCCCTTTCTTTTTTAAGCACTTCGATATTTTCCCAGGGCATACGGGATTCTGTGTTCAGGGTACCTCCGGTTACGGTAAGCAGCGAAACGCATTTTAAGAAAGAAGAGGCAGGGATGAAAAAATCGAAGGTTGATTCGATTATCATACATGAAAAGATCAACCTCTCCCTTTCGGATTTATTATCAGAGAACACAGCGGTATTCATCAAGGATCATGGCCGGGGTGCCCTGGCCACCGCCTCATTCAGGGGCACGGCTCCCTCACATACCCAGGTAAGCTGGAACGGGATCAACATAAACAGCCCCATGGCGGGCATGGTTGATTTTTCGCTTATACCGGTTTATATCATTGATGACCTGGAAATTAAGCATGGCACAGCATCGATAGCCGATCGCAGCGGTGGTATAGGAGGGTCTATCAATATAAGCAACAGGGCCGACTGGAATAACAGGCTGTCAGGCAAATATATACAGGGCCTTGGCAGCTTCAGCAGCTTTGACGAGTTTTTGCAGTTCAATGCAGGTAGCACCAGGCTGCAGTCAAAAACAAGACTGTATCATAACTATTCAAAGAATGACTATACTTTCATCAACAGGGGAATAGGTATACCGGATCCTCAGACAGGGCTGATAGTGAATCCTGTTGACACCAATGATAAGGCCTCCTACAAAAAATACGGGCTGATGCAGGAATTATACCTGAGGGCCGGCACCGGTGATGTCGTTTCGCTAAGATACTGGGGCCAGGGTGCTTCCAGGTCTATTCCCAGGGCAACGAGCTACGAGGGGCCTGACAATTCAAACCTTAACAGGCAGGCCGACACCGATCACAGGATAACAGCCGGCTGGAAGCATTTTGGTGACAACAGCAGCTTTGAGCTGCGAACAGGCTACAGCTTCAAGGAGTTAAACTACATCCTCGAGAATATTGTCCATGGCATGGGCTTTATCCCGGTGATATATTCAGAGAGCAGGCAGTCTGTTTTTGCCAACCATGCAGCCTACAGCCTCGAGACGGGCAATGGTTTCTCCTTCAGGACAGGTATTGATGCAAATATGTACAGTGTAAATACTCGCGATACGGTAAGTGATAAGGGTTACGATGAACAGCGCTCCGAGTTATCCCTTTTCCTTTCAGTGCACAGGCAGTTTGCAAAGAGACTTAACCTGAACATGATGCTGCGGAGGGATCTTATTGACAAAAAATTAAGTCCCTTTATCCCCTACCTGGGTTTTGACCTTGCCCTCGTTAAAAACAGGACACTCATAATGAAAGGGAATATTGCAGGTAACTATCATCACCCTTCGCTGAATGACCTTTACTGGGAGCCTGGTGGAAACCCTGACCTCCTGCCGGAAAGGGGTTACAGTATGGAGCTGGGCCTTGAATACCGCACAGAGCTGTCCTCGCACAAGCTGGAGGCCGGATTGACAGCTTACCGTTCAGACATAGATAACTGGATATTATGGATACCCGGCTACAGGGGATACTGGGAGCCCTTCAATATAAGCAGGGTACTGTCAAAAGGAATTGAATTTAACCTGGCCATGGAAGGGAAGCTTGGGATAGTAGATTACATGATGCTGGGCACATATGCCTATACCAGCTCGGTCAATTACGGTGATTCAGGAATATGGGGCGATGAGTCCTATGGTAAACAGCTTGTTTATGTGCCGCTGCACTCAGGGAATATTATGATAAAGTTGTTATACAGGGGCTTCTCACTGGGCTGGCAGCATAATTCATACAGCGAACGCTTCACCACCTCCAGCAATGATATAAGCCGTCGCGATCGCCTGTACCCCTACTTTATGAACA
>JAZBOI010000293.1:0-17056 GCA_036351095.1 Bacteroidales bacterium
AAGCCGGCATACAGCAAGGTGCTTGTAGAAGAATCAACCGACCTATACTACCAGTATTATGACAGGAGATACCTTTTCTACGCAGGTGCCGGAAAAGAATTTAAACTGTACGAAGACTTTTCCAGGGGTAATTTCTCTATTGACCTGAATCTCAATGCAGGCTATATGATCACCAGCCAGTACAGGGGAACAAACATAAAACCCCCGGATAAGATACGTTTTATGCCACAGGTACTGCTAAGGTGGAATAAAGGAAACCTTAATGTTTACGGAGGTTATGAATATATGAAAACTGACCTTTACCGAATAGGGCCCAACTGGTTAAGTTTTGGAGTGTCATGGGACTTGCATTTTGATAAAATGCGTGGCCCCCTAAAAATAATAAAATGGTACTGAGAATTACTAAAATAGTGATACTGCCTTTTATTGTGAGTATGTGCCTGCTCACTTCATGCGAGGACCTATACATGGTTGACTGTAACGAATGTACCTACATCGAACCTAAAACCTGCCTCCTTCGCATTGAGCTTGGAAATGAATTCAACAACCCTGAACCCTATGAGGTAACAATCTACAGGGGTACTTTAGAGGACGGGGTGGTAGTATTTAATGAGATTATCTATAATGTTTTTTCCTTTAATTATTCTGTTAGTATAAATACTGAATATACGGTTACGGCATCTGTCGAAAAGAATGGAACGGAATATGTGGCAGTAGACGCCACCACTCCGCGTACCAGGCGTATCGAGGATGTTTGCGAGGAAACATGCTACCTTGTGGTAGATAATTCTGTTGATCTTGAATTCAAATATTACTGATTGTCACTGGCACTTAAATATGGACTATAAACTCAGTTACGGTAAAACCCGGATCAGTATCCCCCTGCAGGGGCAGGAGGAATTCATAAGGGTCAATCCGCCCGGGGATTCACCGGACAAAAAGGTATTCATGGATGAATTATCGTCCTGCATAAAGCAGTCTCCATCCACAGCCGGCATTATCGTCTCTGATAAAACCAGGATATGTGAATATGATAAATTCCTCCCCTGGCTGACAGAGGCACTTAACAACAAGGGCATTGGGAATAATTCAATATGTTTTTATATAGCATACGGAACCCACCCGGTGCAAAGTGAAGAAGAAAGCCTCAGGATCTACGGTGATACCTATAATAAATTCGGGTTCGTTCATCATGATTGCGACGACGCTGCTGTAATGATAAGCCTGGGCACAACGAAAAGAGGAACAGACGTGAAGATCCGGAAGGATATTTTCAGTCACGACCTGCTGATATTATTCGGTTCCCTTTCGCATCATTATTTCGCCGGATACGGTGGAGGAAGGAAACTGCTTTTCCCGGGGCTGGCCGACAGGCAATCAATATATGCAAACCATAAATTGTTTATCGATTTTGAGAATGCAATGCTGCATCCCGGCTGCCTGTCAGGCAGGCTAAAAGGCAACCCTGTTGCAGAAGACCTGTTTGAAATTGACACCCTGATGCCTGATAAAATCATAATAAGCGGTATACCGGGCTCAGACGGAAAAATAAGCAGGCTTATGACAGGGAATACTTATGATGATTTTCTTTCTGCCTGTATGCACTATGACCGCTATTTCAGGAAAGAAAGCAAAAGCAGCTATGATAATGTCATAGCATCTGCAGGTGGTTATCCCAAAGATATAAACTTTATCCAGTCGCATAAATCATTACATAATGCCGCCTCTTTCGTCAGGGATAAGGGTAATTTAATCCTTCTGGCAGAGTGCAACGATGGCATAGGTAATGATGAGTTTTTCAGGATATTTAAAGACGGAACAAAAAAGGATATCCTTGATAAACTAAAGACACACTACACAGGCAACGGGGGCACAGCCCTTTCTCTCCTCTCAAAGACTGAAAGAATTAATGTACATATGATAAGCTCTCTAAGCAGGGAGATATGTAATACTTTGAATATAAATAAATTATGTCCGAATGAGCTGCAATCAGCAGCCGGCCGGTTTAAAGGAAAAACGGCAGTTATTGAAAATGCCAGCATGCTTTATTGCTAATTGGGCTAAGGTGTAAATAAGCTGTTTATTTTCACAGCTCATCATTATCCTTATAGTAGACCCTTAGCTCCTGCAGCCTTTTCTTCAATTCATTCCTTATTTCAATATATGCAGGATCCTCATAAATGTTATTCAGTTCATCCGGATCGTTTTCCAGGTCATATAATTCCCATTCATCGATATCGTCGTAGAAATGAATCAGTTTATAACGGTCAGTCTTTATGCCATAATGCTTCTTAACCATGTGAACGGCCGGGTATTCATAGTAATGGTAATACAGGGCATCCCTCCATTCAACGGCCTGCCCCTTTAGAAGTGGAACAAGACTTTCACCCTGCATCTCTTCAGGAGCTTCTATGCCGGCAGCATCCAGGAAAGTCTCGGCAAAATCCAGGTTCTGCACCAGTTCCCCTGAACGGCTTCCGGGCTTCACTGTCCCCGGCCAGCGGATGATAAGGGGTGTGCTCATTGACTCCTCGTACATGAAGCGCTTGTCAAACCAGCCGTGTTCGCCCAGGTAGAAACCCTGGTCGGAAGTATATACCACTATAGTATTATCTTCCAGGTCATTTTTCTCAAGATAATCAAGAAGCCTGCCCACATTCTCATCCACTGAAGCAATACAGCCAAGGTAATCCTGCATATACCGCTGGTATTTAAACTTCATGAGATCTTTTTCATCCATGTCGGGATACTCCTTCATGAACCTGCTGTTCATCGGTCCGTATGCATCCTCCCATGCTGCCAGTTGTTCCGGGGTATACCTCTCCAGTTTGCTGGTCAGGGCCCTGAAGTCCCAGTTACTTTTGGGTTCAATACCCAGTTCTTTAAGAACATCAGGATGTATCTTGGTATCACCGGCAGTATTCATATGGTCCATTATTGACATCTCGGCACTCCTGGCAGCCTCTCCCCTGCCACTGTAATCATCAAATAATGTTTCCGGTTCCCTGAATGTCTTACCAAGGTATTCGTCATAATGCCTCATTGCCGGTTCCCACTCCCTGTGGGGTGCCTTGTGATGGTACATCAGGAGGAAGGGTTTATCCCTTTCCCTGCCGTCAATCCATTCTATAGCCACATCGGTAATAATGTCAGTAACATAACCCTCTATCCTCTCCCTTCCTTCAGGTGTCACAAAATCAGGATTATAATAATGGCCCTGTCCCGGTAGTATTTTCCAGTAATCAAAACCTGTGGGCCTTGACCGCAGGTGCCATTTACCGATCATTGCAGTCTGGTACCCGGCTGCCTGAAGTAATTTAGGGAAAGTCACCTGTGAACTGTCGAAAGGTGCTGAAGAGTTATCAATTTTACCGTTGATATGGCTGTGCTTCCCGGTAAGTATAACAGCCCTGCTGGGGGCACATATTGAATTAGTCACATAGGCGTTTTCAAACAGCATCCCTTCACTGGCCAGCCTGTCCAGGTTAGGTGTCTGGTTCCTGTAAGATCCGTATGCACTTATAGCCTGGCGCGCGTGATCATCAGTCATTATGAAAACTATGTTAGGCCTTTGTTCCCTCCTGCCACAGGAAAGGGCAAAGATCATGATCAGCAGTAAAAACAATATCCGGGTACTTTTCATCTCCGCTTGGTATTAAATTAGTTCTTCTGACAATTTTTTTCGCAGGTCATTTAGTTTGATATTCTCATCAATTTCGCCAAATTCCACCACTGATATTTTACCACGCTCCTCGGACACAACAATTACAATACAATCGGTAAGCTCACTTATCCCGATTGCAGCCCTGTGTCTCATACCAAAACGGGGTGGCAGGTTGGGATTATCGGTCGTTGGCAAAGGGCATCTTGCAGCATATATTTTACCGGACTCAATAAGGGCGGCTCCGTCATGCAGCGGGCTGTCCTTAAAAAAAATATTCTTAAGCAGCTCGGCACTGACCCTGGCATTGATAGTTTCCCCACCCTCCGCATACAATTCCAGCGAACTCCTCCGCGCAATAACAATCAATGCTCCGTACTTCGAATCCACAAGCCATTCAACTGCCCTGACAATTTCCTCGATATCTGTCTGCTTCTGCCGCGACGACACTGAACCGCCGCTGAAAAAGCGCTCAATGGAATAACTACCTCCACCCATGTAACGGCTTCCTATCATCAGCAGGAAACGTCTTATCTCCTGCTGAAAGACAATAATAAGCACTATGACACCTCCGCCGAAGACCGCAGCCATGATAGAGCTGATAAGTTGCATCTGCAGTAACTCCACAACCTTCCAGAACAGGTATACTACAAAGATCCCCATAAAAATGGTTATTGCCGCAGTGCCCCTTATTAAACGGTATAGCTGGTAGAGGATAAAAGCCACAAGTATAATATCTATAATGTCAAGAATGGTGATGGGTGGCATATCTTATTTTTAATTCTTAAAACAAAAGTAAAAAATATATTGCATTAAATTCAGGCTGTTTTTAAGCGGCTAAGCAGTTTTACTGCCTGGACGGCTTCTTTTACATCATGTACCCTCAGTATACCGGCTCCCTTCATCAGGGCCACAGTGTTAAGTACAAGGGTGCCGTTAAGACTCTCATCCGGGCTTATGCCAAGTGTTTTCCAGATCATCGATTTTCTGGACAGACCAACCATTAAAGGTAGCTCAAGGACAGAAAAACGCTCCAGCTTGTTGAGTAATATAAAATTGTGATCGATTGTCTTACCAAAACCGAAACCAGGGTCAATGATTATGTCCCTCACGCCCCGTAGTACGAGTTCCTGCTTTCTTCCTGAGAACCACTTAATAATTTCAGCCATAAGATCATTGTAAACAGGATTAAGATGCATGGTGCGGGGATTACCTTTCATATGCATAATTATATAGGGAACATTATATCTTTCAATAATGTCAAACATCCTCTCATCCAGGAGCCCACCCGAAATATCATTTATTATGTTCACACCAAAATGCTTTATACCGCTTTCAGCTATCGAGGACCTGAATGTATCGAGCGATAAAATTACTGAAGGAAATTCCCTGCGAAGTATTTCGAGAGCAGGTATAAGTCTGTCAAGCTCTTCTTTTTCCGTAATATCTTCAGCGCCCGGGCGTGATGAATATGCACCCACATCGAGCATATCAGCCCCTGATTCTATCATTTCCGCGGCTCTCTTAAGAATTTCACTATCACTGTTCACCCTGCTTCCACTGTAAAACGAATCCGGTGTAATATTCAGCACACCCATTACCCTGGGTATACCCAGGTCAAGCAGGCTGCCCATAATATTAATACTGGTCTTCATGCTCAAACTTATAAAACATCACTGATAAAAGCCACAACGGAATAGAAAATCAATAATCAGGGTCTCCGCCTGGCAAAAATAAGGCTTAGTTAGCAAAATCACACAGGAACAGTGCACAAACTTAAACAGGGTTAATATCTATTCAGTCACTGTTAGTTCTTTAATTGTCTTTATCACGCTAAATATTCATTACTTATTATATTTGTACTTATTAAAAATCTCAGGCAGGAAGATGAAACTAATAGTAATTGAAGGGCTTGACGGTTCAGGAAAGTCGACACAGATAAAAAAGCTGCGGGATTATTTTGCCAGCAGGGAGCTCGGGCACGAGTTCATACATTTTCCGAGGACTGAGTCTCCCTTTTTCGGTGAACTTATATCACGCTTTCTCAGAGGTGAATACGGGCAGGTCAATGAGGTCGACCCCTATCTTGTTGCCATGCTTTATGCAGGTGACCGTAAGGATGTTTCTGAAAAAATATACCATTGGCTGAGCGAAGGTAAATATGTTTTGCTGGACCGTTATGTTTATTCAAATATTGCATACCAGTGTGCGAAGATCAGGGACAGGCACGAGAGGGAAATATTGAAAAACTGGATCTTCAAGCTCGAATTCACACATTTCAAAATACCGGTTCCTGCAATTAACATCTTTCTGGATGTACCCTTTGAATTCACGTCCAGCAATCTCAGGTCAGGCAGATCAGGCTTCGACAGGAACTACCTCAACGGGAGCAGTGACATACATGAAGCTGACCTGGAGTTTCAAAAGGAGGTCAGGCAGGTATATATTGATACGGCAGCAGGAGATAAAACTCTTGAAATTATTAACTGTGCAAGGGATGAGACTGGTATACTGTCACCCGGTGAAATATTCGGGCACATAACAGATTTATTAAGAAGTAAAGAAATTTTAATATGATGATGCTAAGGAATCTGAGCCGCTATATATCAGGTTTTGTTTTTGTTTTTTCAGGTCTGGTCAAAGGTATTGATCCAATGGGATCAATGTATAAGTTCATGGATTATTTTACTGCTTTCCACCTGGATGCCTTACAGCCCCTGGCCTACAGCCTTGGTGTAATACTGTGTACTGCAGAATTCATTATAGGCTTTGCAATACTTACCGGCATAAGGATGAAGCCGGCAGCATGGGGCCTCCTGGTTTTTATGGCTGGATTCACGCCCCTTACTTTATACCTTGCTCTTGCCAACCCCGTATCTGATTGCGGATGCTTTGGTGACGCCATCCACCTGACCAACTGGCAGACTTTTTACAAAAACATTATAATTTCTGTATTCGTCGTTATTGTATTCGTTAACAGGAAAAAATTCAAAACTGTTTCGGATGCCCCCAGGGAATGGACAATATTAATTATTATCACTACAGCATTCATTCTTTTCGTACAGTATAACTACAGGCATCTTCCTGTAGTGGATTTCAGACCTTATCACACAGGGGCAAATATTCCTGAACAAATGCATATTCCGGATGATGCCCCGGCCGACGAGTATGAAACAACACTTATTTATGAGAAAAACGGTCAGCAGGAGGAATTCACCCTTGAGAACTATCCGGCTGATGATACCAGCTGGACTTTCGTCGACTCCAGAAGCAGGCTGGTAAAAAAAGGATACGAGCCTCCCATACATGATTTCAGCCTTATAACACCGGAAGGACAGGATTTAACCGACATCATCCTGTCGGACCGGGGCTACAGCTTCTTGATGCTCAGTATTAAATTTTCAGAGGCAGATAGAACACTTATTGAAAAAGGTATAGAAGCCGGGCTAAAATGCAGGGAAGAAGGAATAAGCTTCTATGTGCTTACTGCTTCAACGCCTGAATTGATAAATGATTATGAAGAGGAGATCAGTATCTTTTTCGTTGATGAAACAACGATGAAGACCATTATAAGGGCAAACCCCGGGTTTATGGTTATAAAAGAGGGAACTATTGGCGCCAAATGGGCCGGAAGGGATCTTCCACCTGTGGATAAGCTGCCTGCTGTCATAAGAGATTCCTACCCTGTTGAAAGCAGGAGCGGGACACTAAGCCTGGCTTATATCATGGCAGGTATTTTGTTGATATCTTACATAAGCAATTTCATATTACGCAAACTGGAAAAAAACAAGAAGACATGAGAAGAAGAATAGTGGCCGGAAACTGGAAAATGAATATGAATCACCCGGAAGGACTCTCCCTGGCAAAGGCAGTGGATGACTTCCTGGTGACGAATGAACAGGGAAGTGTTGAAGTAATACTCTGCCCCCCCTATATTCATCTCGCACATATTGCAGGATCATTGAGGGCTGATAATATAAGCACCGGGGCCCAGGACTGTTCTGATAAGGAATCCGGAGCATATACAGGAGAGATATCCGCGGCCATGATTAAATCGACAGGAGCTTCGTATGTAATAATAGGACACAGTGAAAGAAGACATTATCATAATGAAAGTGATGAGCTTCTGAATGCAAAGATCAGGACCGCCCTGAAGAATGAACTGGGAGTGATATTCTGCTGCGGTGAAATACTGGATGAAAGGGAGAAAGGGAATCATTTCAATATAGTTCAATCTCAGGTCGAAAATGCCCTCGCAGGAATCTCAGGGGAAGATTTCAGCAATATCATCATCGCCTACGAACCCGTATGGGCAATAGGAACAGGTGTAACAGCCAGCTCAGATCAGGCACAGGAGATGCACGCCTTTATCAGGTCAATTATTGGCAAAATCTATGGCTCCCGGAAAGCTGAAGAAACAGTCATTCTTTATGGAGGAAGCTGTAAGCCATCCAATTCAGCCGAACTGTTCTCCATGGATGATGTAGACGGTGGCCTGATAGGAGGCGCTTCACTCAAAGAAGAAGACTTCTGTAAAATAATTTCTTCATTTCCCGGAAAATGATACGACTACTGCTCATAACAGTATTAATTCATTTACTGTCATTGAATTTCAGCATCAGTGCCCAGGTCAGATCATCCTTCAGCGGTGAATCTGAAACATTCAGCAGCGAATTGGCCGGCTTCATGGGAAGCAGCCTGGATGAAGAAGAAACTGCCTTGCTTAATAAGTTCATTACAGCCTGGGACAGTACGCTGATCAGTGATTCATCAAGACCCCTGATTATAGCAGCCTCAATGAATATTGAGAATAAAAGGATGAGGCCAAAACCACATTTCGTGGATTTTTTGCATACCCTCATAACTTTTACAGACTACGATGTGGACACTGACCAGTTCAACACCTGGCTCGGGGGACTGAATGGGCTGGCAGTTAAGCCGGGAGCGAGGGTAAGCGACATAGCTTATTTTATCCGCTCAGCCTCAGATCTTATCAGGGATAATATAATATTCAGTTCAACAAGCGTAAAATGGAAAACCACAGCTGGCAGGTTCAGCTTCAGCAATGATACAGCTTTTGTAGTTGATATACCCGAATCCGATTTGATCTGCTATGCCCAGCGCGACAGCACTGTTATTTACGATACAAAGGGATCATACAGCACCATTGATAAAGTATGGAAAGGGAATGGAGGTACTGTTAACTGGAAGAAAGCCGGTTTTCCCGAAGAAGAAATGTTTGCACAGGCAGGATCCTATTCAATAGACCTTACAGGCCCGTCTTTCGAGATGGATTCAGTCCTTTTTACAAATAATACCTACTTCGATGAAGCTATTTACGGTAAACTGGCTGACAGGGCAATCAATATCAGCAAGCCTGAAAATTCACCCTTCCCCAAATTTGAAAGCTACCAGAAAACATTCTTCCTGGAAGACATATATGAGAATATAGATTTCAGGGGGGGTCTGGCCTTCGAAGGAGCAAAGGTGATAGGTAAAGGACAGGCTTATATGCCTGCGGTGATAAAAATATTCAGGAATGATACGGTCGTCGTTAAAGCCGAGGCTGACAATTTCATCTTTAACAGGGAGAGTATCCAGACACAGAGCACCTCCTTCACATTATACCTTGGCAAGGATTCAATTTATCATTCTGATATTGCCTTCAGCTACAATGTCCCCGGCAGGGAGCTCAACACTTTCAAATCCAGGTTCCCAACATCAAAAAGTCCCTATTTCAATTCATATCATAAGATGGACATGTACTTCGATTACCTGAGCTGGAAGATGGATGAATCCCTCATCAGCCTTTCAAGAGCCAGGGGAGCAAGTATAGGCCAGGCTTATTTTGAATCAAGCTCCTACTTCAGTGAGCAGGAATTTCTTGACCTGATGGGCATAGATGACCATCATCCCCTTTTCAGGCTCAGGTCCTTTGCCGAATGGTATTACAGTGATACTTTTCCCATAGATGAGCTGGCCAGGTGGATGGGTCAGCGCAATGAGGATGTTATGGCCCTTTGCATAGATCTTGCCAACAAGGGATTCATATTCTTTGACAGGCTTAATAATGAAGTTACCATAAAACAGAAACTTCATGATTATATTAGCGCTTATGGCAAAAAGAAGGACTATGACGTGATGAGTATTTTCAGTGAAACACGAAGCCCGCTTGATAATGCAATCTTAAACCTCCAGGACTATAAAATGGATATCAACGGCGTTCCCAGGATATTTCTCAGTGATTCACAGAACGTACGTATCTTTCCCTATGACAGGAGTATTTTGCTGGAACGAAACAGGTCATTTGAATTTGATGGCGTCGTGCAGGCCGGTATGATAACTGTCTTTGGCAGCGAGTTTAAATTCAACTATGACACCTTTAAAATCAAACTGGAAAAGGTGGATTCAATAATGCTGGCTGTTGAAACAGGGGAATTCAGTGAAGAAGGAAGGGCACTGGCAAGACAGGTTGAGGATCTTATCCAGATGACCAATGCCGAATTACTCATAGATCATCCCGATAATAAATCCGGACTGGCCGGGCTGAAACAATATCCAATATTCTTTGCCTACAGCGAATCCTACGTATTTTATGACAGGATACCCGGCCTTGAAGGTGTATACCCGCAATCCGATTATTTCTTCAGGCTTGAGCCATTTACATTTGAGAACACCGACAGGCTCAGTCCGTCAGACCTGGAGCTAAAAGGTACTTTTTATGGTGGAAAGATAATTGACTCCCTGGAACAGACCCTCACCCTTCAGCATGATAACTCACTGGGCTTCAGCTATAACATCCCGGAAGAAGGAATGGAGGTTTACGAAGGGAAAGCCAGGATCTATGAACAGATAGAAATGAGTAATCGTGGTATGAAAGTAAATGGACGTCTCGATTATCTGACGACTTCACTTGAATCGGATGAATTCCGTTTCTTCCCCGATTCGGTCCATGCAAGCACGAAAAGCATGACCCTTGCATCCAGCACACTCTTCCCTGAAGTTAGCGCAGATAATGCAAACATAAGGTGGTATCCCTATGAGGATGAGTTTTTTATTGAACCGACGGATAATTCCGGTTTTAATATGTTTGATAATGGCACCAGCCTGCAGGGCACCCTGCTGCTCAAAAGCACAGGCCTTTCAGGTGAGGGTGAGATCAGCCTGAGGGACTCATACCTTGAAGGCAGATACTATTCCTTCTCGCCCAAAGGCATACAGACCGATTCAGCAAGCTACAAACTTAAATCGCTCTCAGGATCGGGGTTTTCCTTCATAGCAGATGATGCAGCTGTAGAAGTGGATTTTGAGAACGCTAAATCAAACTTCAGCCTTAACTCGGATTCTTCAGTTGTAAAGTTCCCCGAAGTGAACTATATGTGTACAATGACGGATTTTGAATATGATATGCAGGAAAGAGTCCTGTCGATGTCGCAAAGAGGCAGGGCCGGAAGCGAACTAATGAGAGCTGATGAATTGTTGAGACAAAATCTTAATGAGCTTGAGGAACCTGGATTTTTCAGTACTCACATGATTAATGATACTATCAGCTTCAGTGCAAGTGACGGGAAATACCTTCTTGACCAGGAGAAAATTGTTCTGAATAATGTCAACTATATTCCTATTGCCGATGCACTGATACAACCGGAAAACGGAACATTGAGCATTGGAAAAAGGGCCAGGATGGAAGCAATAGATAATGCAATTATTGCCATTAACAACAGGCATATCATACATAATGCCAGTGTTGATATTGTAAGAAGTACAAGTTACGCCGCGAAAGGAACATACGACTATATTGATGAATCCGGAAAAATCTATCCCATAGATTTCGATGAAATAATTGTTGATTCGCTGCGGTCCGAAGGACGGGGACACATAGCCGGTTTCAAGGAGTTCATGCTGAGCCCATTCTTCACATTCCAGGGGGATGTAAGTTTTTCAGGCAATAAGGATAAGCTTTATTTCCTGGGCAGCTCCGGTATTGTTCACGATTGCGAACATATAGCTTCATCACCCATCAGGTTCGAAAGTGAGATAAACCCTGATAATGTAATAATCCCTCTTGGTGAAAGACCACGCGACCTTAACGGGAAGCTTGTTACTGTGGGAACATACATTACAATTGACTCCACCCATATTTATTCCGCTTTCCTGTCACCGGCCAGGTCATGGGCCGACATTCCCCTGGTCAGGGCAAGCGGCAATATAATTTTTAATAAGGAAGAGGGGAAATACATGGTAGGCGAAAAAGATAAGCTTGCCAATCAATTATTGCCGGGGAATATTGTAAGCTTCAACAGGAACACATGCGAAATATACAGCGAGGGATCGCTCGACCTGGGAATTGATCTGGGACTTATAAGGCTGGATGCCGCAGGCAATGTAATTCATAATATCGACTCAGGGACTGTCAGGCTTGATCTTATAATGGCCCTGGATTTTCACTTCTCAGGCGAGGCCCTGAGCACAATGGCCGGGGAATTACGCTTAATACCAACTTTGAAACCGGTAGATATAAGTGGGAGTAAATATAACCTGGCCATGCAGAATCTCATTGGCATAGATGCTGCCGCAAGATTAAAAGAAGAAATGGACCTGTATGGATTTTCGGGCAAGCTGCCTGAAGACTTCAATCCTGAACTGGTGCTCAACGACCTGAAACTGGTATGGAACCAGGAATTTCAATCATACAGGTCAGAAGGGAGAATAGGTTTGGGCTTCCTTGGAGAACAGCCAATGAATGTATATGTTGATGGCTTCGTGGAGCTGCAGAAAAGAAGGTCAGGGGATATCCTGGATATTTATCTGAAGGTGGATGATGCGAGCTGGTACTGGTTCAGCTATTCCCGCGGTGTAATGATGTCACTTTCATCCAACGCGGCCTATAATACGATACTGGCAGAGGAAAAAGCCGGTGACCGTCGTCACCCCGGTCATTCCCTCAGAACACCATATACATACATGGTGGGCATCAGCGACAGGCTGGACGAATTCCTCAGAAGAATGAACCTGGAAGCACAGGATGAAGGAATTATTGATGATCCAATAAAATACCAGGAATAAGAAGCATAATGCAACTGTTCTATTCAAATAATAAGAAATCCGCAATATTCACCTTCGATGAAATTGAGTCGAGGCATATAATTAAAGTCCTGAGGCACAAGACCGGGGATAAAATAAATGTGACAGATGGTTCGGGCAGTATTTACGAGGCAGTAATTATTGATGACAACCACCGTCAGTGTAGGGCTGAAATTACCAGTAAGATGCCTTCTTATAAAAAACACGATTACTACCTCCATATAGCTATAGCCCCAACCAAAAACCAGGACAGGCTGGAATGGTTCGTGGAGAAAGCGGTAGAAATGGGAATAGATGAAATAAGCCCCCTTATATGTGAGCATTCGGAAAGAAAGAAAATCAATAAGGAGAGGCTTCAGAAAATTGCCCTGTCAGCCATGAAACAATCCGTCAAAACACATATGACCAGGATAAATGATATTGAGGTCTTTAAAGACTTTGTCGGAAAGCATTTCGATGGAAAAAAATTCATTCCGCATATAAGCGGTGAGAGTGAAAAGGCAAACAGCCGGGTTTCTGATACTTATTTTAAAAATGAGAACGCCCTCTTCCTAATTGGCCCGGAAGGAGATTTCAGCAAGGAGGAGATCAGACTGGCAGTAAAAAATAATTTTCTGCCCGTAAGCCTTGGGAGCAGCCGGCTACGAACAGAAACAGCAGGCTTAACCGCCTGCTGCTTTGTTTACCTTATAAATCAATGATTTCCCGATCCGGGCTTCCACCTGCCCGATTTACGAAGAGCCTGGTCAATTATCCATTCTATCTGAGCATTGGTACTGCGAAATTCATCCGAAGCCCATTTCTCAATAGCCTTCAGCTTTTCCGGATCAATTCTTAATGCAAATGCTTTTTTCTGACTCATTATCTATTGATGTAATGTCCCTGTGTTAACTACCGGGGTTGCATCCTTGTCGCCGCAGAGCACAACCATCAGGTTGCTCACCATGGCAGCCTTCTTTTCCTCATCCAGTTCAACGATACCTTTCTCACTGAGCTGATCAAGAGCCATGTGAACCATTGAAACAGCACCTTCCACGATCTTAAAACGGGCAGCCACCACCGCAGTAGCCTGCTGGCGTCTTAACATCGCCCCTGCAATCTCCTCTGAATATGCAATATAATTTATCCTTGCCTCGATAACGTGAATACCTGCCATCTCCAGCCTCTCACGTATCTCTTTCTCCAGCTCGTTATTGACCTCTTCTCCCCCGCTTCTCAGGGTTATTTCAGCATCCTCATCCTCGAAGTTGTCATATGGATAAATACCTGCCAGCTTTCGTATTGCTGCATCACTCTGTACAAATACGAAATGCTCATAATCATCAACCTCAAAAGCAGCCTTGAAAGTGTCTTCAACCTTCCAGACAAGAACACAGCCAATCTTGATAGGATTGCCAATCTTGTCGTTTACCTTTATTGTATCACTGTCAAAATTACGTGCCCTGAGCGATATCTTCCTGCGCACATAAAAGGGATTGACCCAGAAAAAACCGTTATGCTTGACCGTTCCTTTGTATGCACCAAATAAAACCATGACACATGATTCATTGGGATTTACGACGGTGAAGCCTATAGCGATAAAAATAAACAGTGCTGCAAGGACGAAGCCAAGCCATATTATTTCATTAAAGAAGGCCAGGAGTGATCCGGCCAGGATTAACAGTTCCACTAAAAGAAACAGGTAACCCGATGCTGGTCTGGATGTTTTTTCGTTTGACATTGGTTTAATTATTAGTTACAGACTATGATATTATTTTAATATCGCTAATATATCATATTAAAATTTAAAAAACAAAAAAAACACGGAAATAATCCGTGTTTTTATCGGGAGCCAATTAAATTAATATTTGTCAACTACCCTGTTGATAGTTTGCAAAAGCTTCTTTACAAGCCTATCGTCAGGTTTCTTACATATATTTTCATAATCTGACATCATTTCCTGCAAACGATATTCGAAGCCGAAAGCATCTGAATAAAGGTCTGCTGAGGAAGTATCGATCTGGCAATAATTTAGGAACGGGGTAGAATTTTTATCCATAGGCATACTGTTTCTTTTTGCATAAGAAACGATGCCAGGGGGTAAATTATTGTCACATTTTTAATTTATTGTCAGGTTAAGGCTTTTTTCCTCTATCATTTTTCGCATATTGATAAGTGCATATCTCATGCGCCCCAGTGCGGTATTAATGCTAACTTCCGTTTGTTCAGCAATTTCCTTGAATGACAGGCCGGCATAATGGCGCAGCATAACCACTTCGCGCTGATCATCCGGCAGCCTGTCAAGAAGCACCCGCACATCACTTTCAATTTGTTCTTTCACCAGGCTATCCTCAATATTATCTTCGGCAAATTTACGCTCATTGAGAATATCGCTTTCATAGTCATCATTCGAAAGCATCCTCATCTGCTTTTCCTTCCTGAAATGATCAATTATCAGGTTATGGGCAATTCTCATAACCCATGAAAGGAATTTACCATTATCAGTGTATTTACCTGCTTTCAGTGAACGGATGACTTTCAGAAAAGTCTCCTGGAAAATGTCTTCAGCAAGGCTCTGCTCCCTTACATAGATCGATATATATGTAAAGACCTTGTTTTTATGACGGTTTATCAGATTTTCTATAGCGGAGCGATTACCATTAATAAACTGCCTTACTAACTCCTGGTCAGTAACCTTTGATACCATTCTTACTCGTATTGGTTAAGAGTAGAAATGTTTAATAGGCAGTTCTTTTTTTGGTTAATGCTTTATTGCAATCAAGGTGCAATTAAATAAAAAAAAATTAAAATTAAAAATATTACTTTTGTTTCCCTTCTGTTTTGTAAAAATGTCTTTTATTATTTTATGACAAAAAAAGTATCGGATTATATCAGTATCAGGGGATCAAGAGTGCACAATCTTAAGAATTTAAGTATTGATATCCCTCAGAAAAAGCTGATAGTAATTACGGGAGTTTCAGGGTCAGGAAAATCATCACTAGCCTTCGATACCCTTTATGCAGAAGGTCAGAGGAGGTATGTGGAAAGCCTTTCTTCATATGCAAGGCAATTTTTGGGCCGGATGAACAAGCCGGAGGTTGATTTCATAAGCGGTATTCCACCGGCTATAGCAATAGAACAGAAAGTCAATACCAGGAATCCCCGTTCAACTGTCGGCACATCCACGGAGATATATGACTATCTGCGCCTCTTATATGCCAGGATAGGGCGTACCTACTCGCCTGTTTCAGGGCGTGAGGTTAAGAGGCACGGCGTGGATGATGTCGTTAAATTCATTTCAAGGCTGAAAAAGGGATCACGTGTGCTGATACTTTCACCAAATACCATACCCGGCAACATTGATAAAGGTGAATACCTGTCATTTTTAAAAAAGCAGGGATTTAACAGGGTAATTATTGACGGCACAATATTTAAGATTAATGATGATCCGCCACTGACAGGAAGCATAAAGAGCGAGCAGGAAATAATGGTTGTCATAGACAGGATAACAGCAGACAATGATCCTGATAACCTCAGCCGCATAGCTGATTCGGTACAGACGGCTTTTACCACCGGGAGGGGAAGGTGCATAGTGGAATCTGAAGACAGCGAAAGCTCCCTGCATGAAGAATTTTCGAACAGGTTCGAGGCAGACGGCATTGAATTCATAGAACCCAGCGAACACCTGTTCAGCTTTAATAACCCCATTGGGGCCTGCCCCCTGTGTGAAGGCTACGGAAAGATAATAGGAATTGATGAGGATCTTGTAATACCCGACCAGAACCTTTCGATCTATGACAATGCCATTGCATGCTGGAGGGGCGATAAAATGAAAAAATGGAAAGACAGGCTTATAAAGAATGCTTCACTCTTTGACTTTCCCATACACAAGCCCTGGTACCAGCTCACTGATGACCAGAAATCGCTGATATGGGAGGGCAACAGGTATTTCTATGGCTTAAACAGGTTCTTCGCCTACCTGGAAAAGAAGAAATATAAAATTCAGTACCGGGTAATGCTCAGCAGGTACAGGGGTAAGACAAGGTGTCCCGAATGCAGGGGCCACAGGCTGAGAAAAGAAAGCTCATATGTAAGGATCAAAAAAAGGGCCATCCATGAACTCACCTCAATGCCTGTCTTGGAACTAAATGATTTTTTTAAAGGACTCAGGCTGAATCAATCCGAGGAAGAGATTGCAGGAAGGATACTCGCAGAGATACGATCAAGGCTGGAATTCCTTCTTAATGTTGGACTCTCCTACCTTACTCTTAACCGCTTAGCATCAACTTTATCAGGCGGGGAGTCACAGAGGATAAACCTTGCAACTTCCCT
>JAZBOI010000294.1:0-5265 GCA_036351095.1 Bacteroidales bacterium
GATCCCGCATCTGCGGCCGGCAAAACAGGTACATTAATTCTTCCCCTGCGTGTCGCTACCCGCAGAGGCTGTGCTATAATTATTTTACCTTACAACAAATTCCTTTTCATCAAGAATTCCGCCCCTGGTGGATGAAACGGAGGCTTTGCCTTTTATTTCACCATCCCTGTATACCCTGATGATGAATTCACTGCTGTTTGAGCTCTCGCCGCCGGCATATCCTGCATTGAGGGTAAGTGACGACTGTGCTCTGTCGTCAGAAAAGCCCCGGTAATACCTGCTTCTGTCGTCCTCCTGTTCATTTACAATCTTCATCACAGGCTCTTCACCAGACACAAGCTCCCTGTCGAAGCTTACTGACACCCGGTCTTCCATGACTATCTTAACCAGGTGTGCCTGCCTGAGTGCCGTGGGCAATTTACCCGTATTCCGGTATGTTACGGTAATCCTGTAATCGGTCGAATCCTTTTTATATGACTTGATCTTTTTCACATCAATATCGCCCCATTCGAGCAGTGGAAGATGTTTTACCATTTCCAGGTTAAAAAGTGCCTGGTTTTTGGCCCATGGCAGCAGGTGTTTGGCAGGAGCATTCTGGGAGAAGAATTTAGGATGGAAGCCGCCAATCTCAACTTCCCCGTAAACCGGGTGTTTAGCCGGGGTCCACTCTATGAAACCATCACCATCATTCTCTTCATCATCCCACCTGAGCAGATCCAGTTCATCAATATCATCATCTTCGTCATAATCTTTATACCTTGCACCGTTCCAAAGCTCATCACCGTACCATATCGAACCGTAATACCAGTAGCCGAAATCCGGGCCGTGACCGAAGAGTGGATTTCCCCTCCCGTAGTCCTGGTATACATCACCTGCCCTTTCATAGCCGGTAATGCTTTTACCCAAATCATCAAAGTACTTATACCACTCAAGGTCTTCTTCATACATCCTCTCATCTGAAGCAGATGTTGAAGGCGGCCTGAGGTGCATCGGCACCCTTGTATCCATGGAATTGACGATATATACATTGGGATGGGACAGCAGGAAGGTAACAACTGAACGTGTCTCGGTTTCGCTCAGCGGGTATTCTCCGGCTCCCCTCTGTGTAAATCCCCTGCCGGTGGCTTCCACATGGCTCTCGGGTCTCCAGTTCTCAGGATAATTCCTGTGAAGGTCGAGTCCCCCTATCCCATCTTCATTAACCCGTCCGTCGCCATCGTTATCAATACCTTCTGAAACAACGATATAGTCACCCTCACCGGGGCTGACCCTCTTCATCAGTCTTCCTGTCGGATCATCAGGGTCAATGATATAGTTACCCTTTTCCGCATCCTTATATCTCATTGAAAGGATTATACCATCACCGTTGATGTCATCCGGCGCATCCTCATCAAGCAGTCCGTCAAGGTCATTATCGGTCGGTCTCACCGTACTCCGGTTACTCTGTGCGGTATGTATATAGAGGTTGTGTCCGTCAGGATTATTCACCGGCCTGAGGTAAATGGTGTAAGAGTCAAGCAGCCTTGTAATCTCTGCATCCCTGCCATAGGAATCCAGCAGGTGACTGGCAAGCCACATCACCGATTCTGAACTGGTTATTTCACCGCTGTGCCTGTTGCCTTCAAAAAAGGCAGCAGGTTTGTCGGTGTGCTTCCCGGTATTCCTGTTTGTGATGGTCATCTGTAAGATTGGCCTTCCCTCATAGCTCTCAGCCACCTGGTAGAGATCGACAAGATCAGGATATTCACCTGCCCACCTTATCATCCAGTGATTAATCACATCATTTGAATGGAATTTATCAAAGGTCAGCCTTTCCCCGGCTTCATATTCCACATCGGCATGCCTGACCTGGGGGAAAAAACTAACACCGTGCCTGTAACCGTCAACTGTATATACCGAATCATTGGTGTCTGATTCGGGCCACACGATCTCATTCAGGGGCCTGTATTCCTGGCTGTGAATACCATTAAAAACCATTACCAGTGCTGTTAGGACCAGTATTTTTCTCATTGTATTTAATTTTTAGAGTCAGTTTTAATGATATAAAAATATCATTTTATCCGCACCGAATTCTTTTTCCGGCAATGTTCTGGAACAGCCGGGCTAATATTTGACTCTCCTCGGAGCCAGCTGCGCGGAACCTTTAGTCAGGCTAAGCCAACCGGGTTTGCGAGCCCGGCGAAGACACTGCTCTTGCGTAATTCAACCCCTGGAAGATATCATTTCAAGCTTCCGTATATCCACAATCTCAATAGTCTTGCCGTCAAGTATTATTATCCCTTCCTTCCTGAAATCCGACAGTGTTCTGATAACATTGGCCGTGCTCATGCTTATATAATCGGCTATCTCCTTGCGTGAGACCGGAAGTTCAAAGATCATTGAATTGTATACTTCCTTTGTAAAATAGAGCAATACATAGGCTACCCTGCCGGCAAGATTCCGGTTTCTTATATCCAGTGTCTGTAAAATTATTTTATCGCTTATCTGTGACAGTCGTGTCATCAGCTCCAGGGCAAAATTTCCGTGGCTGAGCACCAGTGATTTGATATAATCCAGCTTGATGCTGCATATAACCGATTCCTCTATTGCAGAAACAGAATACTTATATCTCTCTTCAGAGAAAATACTTATGTTACTAACGAATTCAAAGGGCCTGGTGATGGCCAGTATCTGCTCGTTACCCGAAGGTGTTTCCCTGTACACTTTAACAAGACCACTTTTCAGATACTTAAATTCCTGGATGGGGTCTCCTTCCTTGTGAATTATGCCGCCCCGGTTAAATAAATATTCCCTGTGGTAATCACACAGGGTGGTAACTTCTTTGTCGCCCAGCGTTGAAAAAGCTACATTCCTGAACTGGCAGTCTGAACACTGGCATTTATGTGTATATGTCATAGCCAACAATTAATTAATCTACAAAGTAATTAAATAAATAACTTTCCTGACACTTTTGTTCACTTTTTGTGTTATAGTTTTTTCTATCAATCTTTGTGGTCCCTTTGGCTTATTCTTCTTACATTACTAACAAAACAGACCGGGAGATGTCTTCAGAACAAATGATTTACAAAACCGATTACCACCTTCACACATATTACAGTGACGGGAAGGCCTGGCCGGAAGAATATATCAGCAAGGCACATGAAGCCGGACTATCCGAGATTGGTTTCTCCGATCACCTTACCCTTACCGAGGAGCAGCAGGACTGGAGTATAAAACTATCAGAGCTTGATGAATACATTGAGCGTGTCTTAAAACTCAGGGAGAACGAACATTCCCTGATTGTCAGGCTTGGCCTTGAGGTGGATTATTTCCCTGGAAGGGAAGAAGAGATAGCAGGGTACATCGACGCACTCCCCCTGGATTATGTTATTGGCTCAGTTCATTTCATGGGCGACTCCAGTGTAGATCTTGGTCCTGAATATTATGAGAACAAAGACATAGACAGGATCTTTGAAAAATACTTCAAGCTGGTAGCGAGGGCGGCATCTTCCGGTTTATTCGATTTTATGGCCCATCCTGACCTTGTCAGGATTTTCAGGTATTATCCTTCCCATAACGCTGAAGCTCTTTACCGTGAGCTGGCAGTTCAATTAAAAAAATCAGGTGTGGCTTTCGAGATCAATACCAATGGAATGAATAAACCGCTGCGGGATTTCTATCCTGACCGTCGCTACCTGCATATATTCAGGGAAGAGGGTGTGCCTGTACTTGTAAATTCAGATGCACACAGTACCGAACGGCTGGGGCAGCATTTTGAAGAGGCATACAGCCTGTTGAGGGCGGCAGGATTTACTGAAATGGTGACTTTTGCTGAAAGAAGGAAGCTCATGAGGCCCCTGCCTTTTTAGTGCCGGCAATAGCTTGTTTGTCAGGCCAGCACCGTATGTTCAAGCAGTATCTTCACACCTATGGCAATCAATAGCAATCCCCCTGCCTGTTCAACCCTCGAGCCAAGCCTGGGCCCTGTGAACTTACCCAGCCTGATTGCTGTCATTGACGCAATAAATGTAACAAAGCCTATCACCAGGGCCGCAAACCATATCCTGTCATAAATGAAGGCAAAGCTTATTCCCACGGCCAGTGCATCGATGCTGGTGCCTATGGCCATGCTTAAAATCCTGTAATTCGTAAAGCCGCCTTTATAGCCCGAAGAGACTTTTTCCCTTGACCCTTCGATCAGCATCCTGAATCCAATAAACCCCAGCAGAAAGAAGGCTATCCAGTGATCAAGCGATTCCACACGGCCATGAACGGAGTAACCCAGGTAATAGCCCAGCACTGGAAAGAGGCCCTGGAAAAGGGCAAGGATAATGGCGATCCCGCTGGCACGCCGGAAGGAAATTGTTGACTCAACAGCTCCGAAACCGAGTGAAACAGCGAAGGAATCAAATGACAGTCCTATTGCTATAAAAAAAACGGTAATAAAATCCATGTTCCCTAAAAATGAGTACAAAAGTATCATTTAAGCCATGAATTACATAATTTCCCGCTTAAAAAATCAAGCTCTCATGCTGCAAGATATTTACTATATTTGACCCTTTATCAGCTAAGCTATGAGAGCAGTTATCCAGAGAGTAAACAGGGCATCTGTCAGCACAGGGGGCAATATCAGATCCAAAATCGGTAAAGGCCTGCTTGTCCTTCTGGGTATAGAGGATGCCGATAACGAGGAAGACATAAAGTGGCTGGCAAAAAAGATTTACCAGCTAAGGATATTCGATGACCATGAAGGGATAATGAACCTTTCACTGGCAGATATAAGTGGTGAGATCATTGTGGTGAGCCAGTTCACCCTGCATGCCAAAACAAAAAAGGGAAACAGGCCATCCTATATTAAGGCAGCCAGGCCTGAGAAAGCCATTCCCCTGTATAAGGGCTTCATCGAATATTTCAGCGAAATATCCGGCATTCGTCCAGCCACCGGTGAATTTGGAGCAATGATGGAGGTAAGTCTTGTTAATGACGGGCCGGTAACCATCATCATTGACACAAAAGAAAAGGAATGAACACCAGGGAGCTTAAAAGATCTGTCCTGTATGTTGCTGCTTTCGCTGCTTTTATCACTCCTTTCATGGGAGCATCGGTAAACCTCGCCCTCCCCGCCATAGGCAGTGAGCTGGAAGCAAGCGCCAAACAGCTTAACTGGGTTGTTACCGCCTATCTCCTGGGCACTGCAGTTTTCCTTCTGCCTTTCGGCAGGCTGGGTGATATACTGGGGAGGAAAAAGATCTTTATGTCGGGACTTATCCTCTTCACCATCACCAC
>JAZBOI010000295.1:0-11974 GCA_036351095.1 Bacteroidales bacterium
CCCGAATTGAAAAAGAAAGTCAAGGAATGTGAATATGCCATCGGAAAGGATGAGAATGCTGATCATTTTAATAATAACCTGGCAAAGCTCCACAGGTATATCGGCCTGCTATCTTCACTCTCCGGGATTGAATCAGGCTCACTGCTGGCTAAGCTGAACAGCAGAAGCTTTGATGATTCGACTGCCGTAAGGGCAAACAGGCAGCTTGACAGCCTCAGGTCATTTTTCAGGGAACAGAGACTGGAGGCAATGGACCAAAGAGACTCCATACTATACAGGATTGAGAAGGAGGAGGGCCGGGAAAGAATAATTGAGATGAAGCAGAATAATTATAATAATTACCTTGCCGATATTTTACTAAATGCTAACAGTACTGACAAGATATACGAAAATGAAAAGCTCCTGGTACAGAAGTCTGACCCGGTTTTTATGAAACCCACTTCAAGAATAGGGAGAGCACATTTCTTTGCACCTTATAAGTATTTCGGAGGACTCAGGATCGACACCCTCTGGTTTAATGTTATGGCTATATGGCTGATGTCAATTTTCTTCATTCTAACACTTTACTATAACACCCTCAAGAAGCTTGTTGATCTCATCGAGTCTATAAGTTTACCCTTTCAAAAAAAATAGCCCGGTGTATAAATAAATTACTGCCTGGTTGTTTTTATCGCTGCGAAAAGCTTATTTTGCCTTCGTTATGAACGAGGTAAGAGCAAAAAAACACCTGGGCCAGCACTTCCTGACCGATAAGAATATTGCCAGGAAGATTTCCCTTTCACTGGGGAAGAAAGACTGTTCCAATGTTCTTGAGATAGGCCCTGGAATGGGTATACTCACCTCTTTTCTCATTGACAGGCGCTTTAAGAATTTTAAAGCCGTTGAGATAGATCATGAAGCCGCTGCTTACCTGGAGAGAAAATTTAAGGACCTTGACCTTATAGAAGGAGATTTCCTGGATATGGATCTCGACAGTTATTTCAAGGGTGATCTTGCAATAATAGGCAATTTCCCCTATAATATTTCGAGCCAGATTTTTTTCAGGGTTCTTAAATACCGGGATAAAATTTGTGAGCTGACAGGCATGCTTCAGAAAGAGGTGGCAGACAGGATTGTCTCTGGTCCGGGAACAAAGGTGTATGGCATACTGAGTGTTCTCTTGCAGGCCTATTATGATGTGGAATACCTTTTTACCGTTCCTCCAGGTGTTTTCATGCCACCTCCCAAAGTAAAATCTGCAGTTATCAGCCTGGCAAGGAGGGAAGGGGAGACTGTTAAGTTTGATGAGGATCTGTTTTTCAGGGTGGTAAAAGTTACTTTCAACCAGCGAAGAAAGACAATAAAGAATTCCCTTAAGTCGCTGGTTGATGCATCGGGAATCGACAATGAACTGCTCAGGGAAAGGCCGGAGCAGCTGGGTGTGAATGATTTTATTGAACTGAGCGAACTTGTTAAAGCTTTACTGAATAAAAACACAAAAAGCCATGTCAAGGACAATTGAGATAACAAGGGAATTTATAGATGACCTGCGTGAAGCCATTAAGGATAATGATGAAAAGCAGGCCCTGGAGCTGATAACTGATTTTCATGCAGCTGACATAGCTGAACTGTATCACGATATCAGTATTGAGGAGGCACGCTACCTTTATCTTCTGCTTGACGGGGAAAGGGCATCTGATGTACTTGCCGAGCTGGATGAGGACGACAGGGAAAGGTTCCTTGAAGTACTGCCGGGTGAAGTGATTGCTCAAAAGTTCATAGACCATATGGACTCCGATGATGCCGCAGATGTTATTGGCGACCTGTCAGAAGAAAAGAAACAGGATATTTTACTGCACCTGGATGACCTTGAACAGGCCGGTGATATTGTGGATCTTCTCGGTTATGACGAAAACAGTGCAGGCGGGCTGATGGCGAAGGAGATGATAAAGGTGAATGAGAACTGGACCATACTGACCTGCCTGAAAGAACTGGCTAACCAGGCAGACGAGGTTGATGAGGTGTATTATATGTATGTTGTGGATAACAATAATAAACTCAAAGGGATAGTGTCACTTAAGAAGATGCTCCTGAGTAACAATTCAACAAAGGTCAAAACAATAATCGAGGATGATATTATATCGGTAAACACATCTGCCACAGGGGAAGAGGTGGCCCAGATAATGGAAAAGTATGACCTTGTTGCCATACCTGTGGTTGATTCACTGGGAAGGCTCGTCGGTCGTATTACAATTGATGATATCGTTGATTTTATCAGGGAGGAAGCTGAAAGGGATTACCAGATGGCATCCGGTCTGACCGATGAGATTGAGGCCAGGGACAAGGTTTTCTATATTACCAGGGTGAGGCTGCCGTGGCTCCTGATTGGCCTGGCAGGTGGAATCCTGGGAGCCCTGGTACTGGGAAAATTTGAAGGCAACCTCAAAATGTACCCTGAGATGGCCTTCTTCATACCACTGATTGCGGCTATGGGTGGTAATGTTGGGATCCAGTCATCAGCTATTATTGTACAGGGACTGGCAAATAATACCCTTAAAAATGAAAGTACCATCAGCCGGCTGCTGAAAGAATTTATGGTTGCCGTTCTTAACGGCCTGATACTTGCGGCAATAATTTTCATATACAACTTTTTTGTCAGCGATTCTTTTGCCCTCACCCTGACTGTTAGTAGTTCATTATTTGCAGTGATACTTTTTGCAGCTTTGTTCGGGACCTTTATTCCTCTTATCCTTGATAGTTTCAAGATTGATCCCGCACTGGCCACCGGTCCATTTATAACTACAATGAACGATATAATCGGGCTCTTTATTTATATGATTTTGGGAAGGATACTATATGGTGTCTTTCTCTGATCTTTTACCGTGGTCAGAATGAGAAACCAATGGCTTCAACAGGGTTCATGCGCGATGCTGAGTGGGCAGGTGCATATCCTGCAACGATACCTATTACTGCCGATATCATGATCCCCAGGAAAATATTGGCAAAAGTAAGGTGTATATTCATCTCCCATAGATAGTTGACAGCAGAGGTGCCAATGAATATCAGTATCAGTCCAAAAATACCCCCTGCCACGGAAAGCAACATTGACTCATAAAGGAATTGCCACAGGATGAACATCCTTTTTGCTCCAAGGGCCATCTGTATGCCAATGATATTTGTCCTTTCCCTGACCGATACAAACATGATGTTGGCAATACCAAATCCACCAACAAGAATTGAAAATCCCCCGATGATCCATCCTCCAACGTTTATTCCTGCAAATACGCTTTCAAAACCCTGTGTCAGCAGGCTGGCACGGTTAATGGAGAAATCATTCGTTTCATCAGGCTTTATCCTCCTTGCAGCCCTGAGTATCATCGTGGCCTCATCTCCCAGTTCCTGTACCGCCACACCTTCACGGGCCTTTAACATAATGTTCGAATTGATAAACCTGTTGCGCAGGTTGACTATCCTTTTGGCATAATTAACAGGGATCACCGTCATCTCATCCATGCCACTGTCGCTTATACCTCCCTGTCCCTCTGCCTTGAATACTCCTATCACCCTTGTCTTGTATCCTGCTATGGTAATATCTTTACCAACAGGATCACTGTCTTCAAAAAATGTTTCAGCCGTTACGGCACCTATAACAGTAACCCTTCTGCCCGAAAGGAGCTCACCGGGAGAAAAATAGCGGCCCCTGGCAATCTCAAATGAGCGTATATTTTCAAAGTCTTCTGTAACAGCCCATATAAGTGCATTATTTACGGCATTATCCCTGTGTTTGAGGTTCCTGTTAAAAATAACTGTAAAGGAAGCAGCTTCTGATTTTGTCGAGTTTCTTAGAATAGCTTCGTAATCATCAAGACTTACAGCCGGCCATTCAATAATATCCCACCAGGCTAAGTTTGGATCGAATGACCATGGAAACTTCTGAACATAGATTACATCATCACCCATGCTTGCTATGCTGTCCTTTATTGAACTCTCCATCCAGTCAAGGACGGTGAAGACAGAAATGATGGCAAAAATTCCAATGGTAATACCAAATAAAGACAGAAAAGTCCTTAATTTGTTGACAAGTATCGAATTTACTGCCAGCAGGAATCCTTCCTTTATCAATCTGAAGAAAATCATGTTTCAAATATACTTTAAAAAGTATTCGGGAATAAATAGTTTTGCAGAATATTATGCATATATGTCAATTAAAGTCTTCATAATACCTGAAAAGTATCGAATCCATTGTAATACAATAAAAAAATATATATTTTTAATGCCCGTAAAACCATCCCGGGTATAGAGTCTAATTTATTGAATATGAGGGAAAAGAAAATACAATCCGCTTTGGTGTCAGTTTATCACAAGGATGGCCTTGCTGATATAGTAAAAAAGCTTGATGAGCTGGGTGTTAAAATTATCTCCACAGGTGGTACCCACAGCTTCATATCCGGTCTTGGAATAGAAGCTGAAAAGGTTGAAGATATCACTTCATATCCTTCTATACTGGGTGGCAGGGTCAAGACCCTGCATCCAAAGGTTTTCGGTGGTATTTTGGCCCGCAGGGATAATGAAGGCGATATGGGGCAGCTGTCAGAATACCGGATCCCGGAGATTGACCTGGTCATTGTTGACCTGTACCCCTTCAGTGAGACTGTTGCCTCGGGAGCCGGTGAACAGGATATAATTGAAAAAATTGATATTGGCGGTATATCACTGATACGGGCTGCGGCCAAAAATTACAGGGACACCCTGATTATATCACACCGGGGACAATATGCCGGATTGGTGGAGTTGCTCAATTCAGGGAAAGGGATGGTAAGCCTTGAAGAAAGAAGACACTTCGCAGCCGAGGCTTTCAGTGTGAGCTCTGAATATGATACCCAGATATTTTCTTACTTCAACAGGGAGGAAAAGATAAAGTTGTTCAGGGAGAGTTACACAGAAGCCAAAAGCCTGAGATACGGTGAGAACCCTCATCAGGAAGGCATCTTCTACGGCCGGCCCGGAGAAATGATAGAACAATTGCACGGGAAGGAAATTTCCTATAATAATCTTCTCGATATCGATGCAGCTCTTGCCCTGATAGAAGAATTTGATGAAACCACATTCGCCATCATAAAGCATAATAATGCCTGTGGCCTGGCTTCGCGACCTGTGCTGCTTGACGCATGGAAAGATGCTCTTGCAGGTGATCCCGTTTCAGCTTTCGGGGGAGTGTTGATAACAAACAGGGAAATTGACCGGGAGACGGCCACGGAGATTGATAAATTATTTTTTGAGGTGATAATCGCTCCTTCATACGGGCAGGATGCACTTGACATACTGAAACATAAAAAAAACCGTATTATACTTAAGCAGAAAGGTAAAAACATCCAGGCTTACAGTTACAGGACAGTATTAAACGGTGTTTTGTTACAGGAAAGGGACCTGAAAACGGAAAAGGCGGAAGATATGAAAACGGTTACCAGGATACATCCTGACAAGCATCAGCTCAGCGACCTTGAATTTGCCAATAAAATTGTTAAACACAGTAAATCAAACACAATAGTGCTGGCAGGTAATAAGCAACTGTATGCCAGCGGTGTGGGGATGACATCCAGGGTGGATGCCCTGAGGTTTGCTGCGGAAAAGGCCAGGAGCTTCGGTTTTGATCTCAGCAAAGCAGTAATGGCATCGGATGCATTTTTCCCTTTCGCTGACAGTGTAGAGATAGCATATAATGAAGGAATAAAGGCAGTAATCCAGCCGGGGGGCTCAATAAGAGACAATGATTCTATTGATTTTTGTAATGATAAGGGGATGTCAATGGTGTTTACCGGGACCAGGCATTTCAAACACTAATACTCACTAATAACAGATATTCAGATGGGGATATTTTCTTTTTTGACACAGGAGATAGCTATTGATCTTGGTACAGCCAATACAATAATTATACATAATGATAAAGTAGTTGTTGATGAGCCTTCCATTGTTGCGGTGGATAAGAACACCGGCAAATTGATTGCCATCGGGGAGAAAGCAAGGCAGATGCACGGAAAGACACATGAAAATATCAGGACTGTCAGACCCCTGAGAGATGGTGTCATTGCGGATTTTAACGCTGCCGAACAGATGATAAGGGGTATGATCAAGATGATAAACAAGAGACCGGGGCTTTTCTCCCCCTCTCTGAAAATGGTTGTATGCATACCTTCGGGAAGCACGGAAGTGGAAATACGTGCCGTACGAGATTCATCGGAGCATGCAGGAGGAAGGGACGTATACCTTATCTATGAGCCCATGGCTGCCGCAATTGGTATAGGCCTGGATGTGGAAGCCCCGGAAGGGTTTATGGTTGTGGATATCGGTGGCGGAACAACAGAAATTGCAGTGATAGCACTGGGAGGCATAGTGTGCAATAAATCAATAAGAACGGCCGGTGACGGATTTACAACAGATATCCAATCGTATATGAGGCACCAGCATAATATTAAGATAGGGGAACGGACAGCAGAAGATATCAAAATCAATGTAGGTGCCGCGCTGCCTTCAATAGAAGATCCGCCGGCTGACTTTGTTGTAAGGGGACCCAACCTGATGACAGCCATGCCGGTGGAGATACCTGTTTCGTACCAGGAAATTGCACATTGCCTCGACAAATCAATTTCCAAGGTGGAAACAGCTATCCTGAGTGTTCTTGAGCAGACACCCCCCGAACTGTATGCTGATATAGTTGCAAGGGGGATATTCCTGGCAGGGGGAGGGGCATTGCTTCGTGGCCTGTCTAAGAGATTGACCGATAAAATTAATATACCGTTTCATATAGCTGAAGATCCGCTTCATGCTGTTGCAAGAGGAACTGGAGTTGCACTGAAGAACTCAGATAAATTTTCATTCCTCATGAGATAATACCGGGGGTAGTAAATGAGAAGTCTTATAAACTTCCTTAAAAGATTTGGTAATATCCTTTTGTTCCTCGTGCTGGAACTGCTGGCAGTCTATCTGCTTGCCGCAAAACCCAATTATCATAATATAAAACTGGCAAAGGCATTGAATGGAACAACTGCCGCTGTCAATAAACAACTTGACAGGGCCGCGGATTATTTCTCACTTAAAGAAGTGAACAGGCAACTTGCCAGGGAGAACGAGAAACTGAAAAATACCCTGCAGAGGGTATACAGGGATTCAGAGATAAGGACTTTCAGTGTTACCGATACTGTTTACAGGCAACAATATATTTATATACAGGCTGAAGTAGTTAACAACAGTGTAAATAAACAGAAGAATTTTATCACCCTTAACAGGGGCAAAAACAGTGGAATAGAAGAAGATATGGCGGTCAGCAGCTCCAGGGGCATTGTTGGGATAATTGTTGAAGCAGGGAGAAACTATTCAATTGCCATGTCAGTCCTTAACCTGGAATTCAGGCTCTCAGCCCGGCTCAGGAAAAATTCTTACTTTGGCTCACTTACATGGGATGGCCTTGACGAAAACAGCCTGGTCCTCAACGAAATACCGAGTCATGTTAATGTATCGGTGGGGGATACTATTGAAACAACGGGATTTTCGGCTGTCTTCCCCGAAGGTATTATGGTTGGCACCGTAAGTGATGTTGAAGGGGGCGGAGGCGATTTTTATTCTATCAGGGTTAAGCCTTCCACTGAATTCAGGAAACTGAACAATGTATATGTTATAGTCAACCTGGATAAAGAAGATCAGCTGCAGTTGGAAACTGAAATAAGGGGAACAATATAATGCTTAACACCATTCTGAAATATACGGGTTTGTTTATCCTGTTGCTTGCAATACAGGTACTCCTGTTGAACAATATACAATTCAGTGGCTATGTCAATCCCTATGTTTATATCTTGTTTATACTGCTTCTTCCCATTGAAACACCTTCATGGCTCCTGCTGATTCTGGCTTTCATGACCGGTCTGACTGTGGATCTTACATCGGGTACGCTCGGACTGCATACATCGGCAACGGTGTTTGCCGGCTTCATAAGACCGTATGTTCTTAATGTCCTGTCGCCACATGAGGGTTACGAGCCAGGTGATATGCCGGGTATCGGGACTTTCGGACTGAGATGGTTCATTACCTATGTACTTGTTATTGTACTGCTTCACCATATCTTCCTTTTTTATATTGAAGTGTTCAGGTTTGAATATTTCTTCAGGACCCTTTTGAGGGCATTGCTCAGTACAGGTTTTAGTGTCCTTTTCATCATTATTGTTCAGTCAATAATTATCAGGAGGTAGTTTTGAACAGTTTAAAAGACATATATAGCAGCAGGAGGATATTTTTCTATGCAACAATAATTATTGCTGCCACTGTTCTTTTATCGAAACTTTTTGCTCTCCAGGTAATTAATAAGTCTTATCGTATATCAGCACAGAATAATGTTTTGCGCTACGTCACGCAGTATCCCACGAGGGGACTTATCTATGACAGGAAGGGCAATTTGCTGGTATATAACCAGGCTGCCTATGACCTTATGGTTATTCCTGGTCAGACAGCGGATATTGATACTGTTGAATTATGCACAATACTGGATATTACGAGAGAATCCTTTACTGAAAGGATGAATGCGGCAAAAAAATATTCCGAGTATGCACCCTCTGTATTTCTTAAGATGGTCTCTTCCGAGACCTATGCCCGGCTGCAGGAAGTTTTATACAGGTATCCTGGTTTTTATGCCCAGGCACGTACCCTCAGAAAATATGCATATCCATCTGCTGCCCATGTACTGGGGTATGTTGGGGAGGTAAACGCGCAGGAGATAAAGACTGATCCCTACTATAAATCGGGCGATTATATCGGTAAGACGGGTATTGAGAAATCCTACGAAAGTCAACTGCGGGGACGCAAGGGGCTCAAAATATTTCTTGTTGATGCCTATAACAGAGTAAAAGGCTTATACCAGGGAGGCAGGTATGATACCCTCTCGGTGCCCGGCAGTAACATCGTGTCAACCCTCGATATTGATCTCCAGCGCTACGGGGAAAAGCTTATGGGCGATAAAAATGGCAGTATAGTGGCACTTGAACCCTCAACGGGTGAAGTGCTGGCACTTATTTCCACACCTGGCTACGATCCTTCACTGCTTGTGGGCAGGATACGTTCGGATAATTATACCAGGCTGCAGAATGATACCCTCGAACCCTTATTTAACCGTGCGCTGATGGCTTCATATCCACCCGGTTCAACTTTTAAACCGGTAAACGGCCTTATAGCCCTCCAGGAAGGGATACTGACAGAGAGCTACGATTATTTCTGTGATAATGGTTACTATGCCCCGGGAGTACATGTTGCCTGCCATCATTTTGCATCATTTAATATGCCGGAAGCTATAACTGCTTCATGTAATGCGTATTTCTGCAATGCCTTCAGGCTCCTTATAGATAATCCTAAATACGGGTCAACGGCAGGTGGGCTTAACATGTGGCGAGGCTACCTTTCAGAATTTGGTTTTGGCTCCAAACTGGGTATCGACTTTGCCAATGAGCTTGCCGGTTTCGTCCCCAGGCCCGAATTTTATGATAATATCTACGGTGAAAGACGCTGGCGGGCACTCACCATACTGTCGATGGCCATAGGTCAGGGTGAGCTGGGAACAACACCATTACAGATGGCCAATATGGCAACTATTATAGCCAACAGGGGATTTTATCACACCCCCCACATCGTTAGATCAATAGATAATGACAGCTCGGCCATCGACCCGGCTTACAGGAACAGGCATGAGGTAAGTGTCGATTCATCCCATTTCGAGGTGATAATTGAAGGAATGAGGGGAGTGGTGAACGGTGGAAGGTCAGCTACAGCAACATGGGTTGCCATAAAAGATATTGTGATGTGTGGCAAAACCGGTACCGCAGAGAATCCTCACGGGCCCGATCATTCCATTTTTGTTGCCTTTGCTCCTGAGAAGAACCCTGAAATAGCAATAGCCGTCTATGTTGAAAATACAGGATTCGGATCTACTTATGCAGCCCCCGTGGCAAGCCTTATGGTTGAAAAATACCTCAAAGGGAAAATTGAAAACCCCTGGCTGGAAAATTATATACTCAATCCGCCTGAACCCCAGCCCCGGCAAAATGAGGTTGCAGAGGAAGAAAATACAGGGGAAACGGAAGAAGAGGCAGTAGAAGAAGAGAAGAAGGAAGAAAATACAGGGGAAACGGAAGAAGAGGCAATAGAAGAAGAGAAGAAGGAAGAAATTAATACGGAAGAGGCTGAAGAAAAGACTAATAAGACCAGGGAAGGAAGAAATTGACAAGGAGAATAAATATATGGGCTAAAATTGACTGGATGGTGGTAGTTATCTACCTGCTGTTCATCCTGTTTGGCTGGATTAATATATATGCGGCTGAATTTAATGAAGAACATGCCGGTATATTCGACATGAGCCAGAGATACGGGAAGCAGTTTATATTTATAATTGCCGCCCTTTTAATTGCAGCTACTATAGTCCTTATAGACAGTCGCTTTTACATTTTCTTTTCATACGTATTATATATAATCATTATTCTGGCTCTTGTCGCCGTACTGCTCTTCGGGAGAGAGATCAACGGTGCGAGGTCGTGGTTTGAGATAGGCAGCTTTGGCCTGCAACCTGCCGAATTTGCTAAATTTATCACGGTACTGGCACTGGCAAGATACCTTTCACGCGAGGGGAGAAGTCCTGCCTCATTTAAAAACCTCCTCGTATCCCTGCTTATAATATTTTTTCCTGCCCTCCTCATTGCTTTTCAGCCTGACCTGGGTTCAACCTTAATCTTTTTCGCACTCGTGCTGGTCCTTTTCAGGGAAGGTCTGTCAACCTACCTGTTCTCCGTTGGTATCCTTGCGGCCATCCTTTTCATAGCAACATTGCTTGTCGATAGCGTTTTTATATATTCTGCCCTTGTTGCAGCCGGATTTATATACCACCTCATCACCGGCAGGGGACCAAGGATAAGTATAACAGGACTGCTGATATACCTGCTGGCCGGTGCGCTGGTCTTTGCTGTTTTTTATTTCATTACCGGGAATGTGAGGCTTGACCTTGTATTTATTCTTGCACTGCTTATATCCGGTCTTATTTATTCATACTATATCTTCCTTTATAAGGCAAAGCATGTTTTGATTATCCTGGCTTTCCTCCTGGGAAGCATGGTCTTTACCTATTCGGTTGATTATGCATTCAACAATATTCTCAAGCCGCATCAACAGACCAGGATAAATGTTGTGCTGGGCATTGAATCGGACCCTTCGGGAGCAGGGTATAACCTCAATCAGTCAAAAATATCCATTGGCTCGGGTGGCTTTGCGGGAAAAGGTTTCCTGCAGGGAACTCAAACCAAGTTCAAATTTGTGCCTGAGCAGAGCACTGACTTTATTTTTTGCACCGTTGGTGAAGAATGGGGATTTATAGGAACTTCCCTTGTAGTTATACTGTTTACAGTACTGCTTTTCAGGATTCTGACCCTTGCTGAAAGGCAGCGTTCAGCTTTTTCTAGGATATATGCCTATGGTCTTTTTTCCATTCTCCTCTTTCATTTCCTGATCAACATAGGAATGACAATCGGGCTGGTACCTGTAATTGGCATACCTTTGCCCTTTTTCAGCTACGGCGGATCATCCCTCTGGGGATTCACCATCCTGCTGTTTATTTTTCTCAGGCTCGATGCAAGCCGTCATGAGCACCTCCTGTGATCAGAAAGGCATAGTAATACGCTGCGAGAGGGGTATGCCAAAATCGTTCTCAACATATTCAATGAGCTGGGGAAAGAATTCCATGAAATCTTCACCAAGAATGTAATAATTTTTTTTGAAGGTCTTAATGGCATATTTTGATTCGGAAGGGAGACTGGTGCGCTTACTCAATGTAGACAGCACATGTTTAAGACCTTTGCTTGTTTTATATGACTCAATCCAGTTATTGATAATAAAAAATGGAAACCTGTCCTGCACCTTGGGCGGTAATATATCGTAATTATTTACCATGGCCCGGTAAAACTGGTATGTGATA